>JAHEFT010000111.1 GCA_024640025.1 Chromatiales bacterium | reverse complement strand
GACATAGCGGATGTGCTGTACCGCAACGGGGAGAGTTCCGAACTCGACATGCAGCAGGCGCTGGCCCTGCTGCTGGGCACGAAGGCCACCATACCCGAACTGCAGACGCAGTTGGGCCTGGCGCAAAACGCCCTGAATACCCTGCTGGGTCAGAACAACGGGTACGTGGAAGAGTTGATCCCTCCCGGACCCATTCCCACGATGCCGGATCAGATAGCCGTTGGCATTCCATCCGACCTGTTGCGTCGCCGTCCGGACGTGCGCCAGGCCGAATTGCAAGCCGTGGCCCAGAATGCACGACTCGGCGTGGTGACCGCGGACCTCTATCCGAGCATAGCGCTGGGCGGCTCCATCGGGCTCGTCAGCATCTCCAAAGACGTGGGCGGTGGCGGAGCTTCCGGGTTGTTCGATTCAGACGCAATCAGTTATGCAGCGGGGCTTTCGTTCAACTGGCCCGTCCTGAATTACGGCCAGATCCGGAACAATATTCGCGCGCAGGATGCCCGCCTGCAGCAGGCGCTGGAACTCTATCTGCAGTCCGTTCTGGCAGCAGCGCAGGAGGTGGATGACGCGCTGGTGTCGCTGGCCGGTGCGCAGGCACAGAATGCCATCCTGGCGAAATCGGTCGAAGCGGCCAGGCGATCAAACGACCTTTCCCTGCTGCGGTACCAGGAAGGTTATTCAGGCTATCAGCGGGTGCTGGATTCGCAAAAATCGCTGTTCAGCGCGCAGAACCGCTATGCCGCCAGCCAGGGCCAGGCTGTACAGAGCCTGGTGGCCCTGTACAAGGCCCTTGGCGGAGGCTGGGAAGTCAGGGAGGGCAAGCCATTCGTGGATGAAAACACACTAACCGTGATGCGGGAGAGGACCAATTGGGGAGATCTGTTGAATGACCAGTAAACAAAAAGGCGACCCGGTGCGTAAATGGACGTTTATCATTCTGGCCCTCGCCCTCATTCTGTTAGTGCTTTATCTCGTGGGGGACCGCCTGACCCCGTTTACCAGCCAGGCCAGGGTGCATGCCTACGTTGTGCCTATCGCCCCTCAGGTCGCTGGCAGAGTGCTGGAAGTGAATGTCAGCAACAATCAAATGGTCAAGGCTGGAGACCGGCTTTTCACCATTGATCCGGGTAGTTATGAACTGGCAGTGCAATCTGCCGAAGCGGTTCTGCTGACCACCCGGCAATCGATGGAGGCCGGTATTGCGAATGTGGCAGCTTCCAGCGCCAAGGTCGACTCGGCCCGGGCGACTGTCTGGCGTTCGGAGCAGGACGCGATCCGCATGCGGACCATCAGGCAGGAAGACCCTGGAGCCATATCGGAGCGGCGCCTGCAGTCTGCCGAGGCCAACCTTGCGGCATCGCGTGGCCAGTTGGCAGCGGCCGAGGCAGCCCTGGAAGCGGCCCGCAGCGCACTGGGCTCGCCGGATGAAAACAACGCCCAGATCCAACAGGCTCGCTCTGCACTCGAAAACGCACAACTGAACCTGGAGCGCACGGCGGTGTATGCGCCCCGCGACGGTATGATCACTGATCTTCGTATCGACCAGGGCAACTTTGCCGGGGCAGGGGCGCCGCTGATGACCTTCATAGCGATTCATGACACCTGGATCCAGGCGGAACTGAGTGAGAACAACCTGGGAAACGTGGACACTGGAGACCGTGTTGAAGTCACTTTTGACGTCCGGCCCGGTAAAGTCTTTCAGGGTACAGTGCGACAGACGGGCTATGGTGTCCAGGTCGATTCGAATCCACTGGGAACACTGCCTACCATCGACAACCAACGGGATTGGCTGCGTGCAGAGCAGCGTTTTCCGGTCATCATCGATTTCAATTCCGATGACCTGGGAAAAACGGATTTGCGGGTTGGATCCCAGGTGTCGGTCATCGTGTACACCGGGGACAACGTGGTCCTGAACCTGCTCGGCAAAGTCTATATCCGCATGAAAGCATTGCTGAGTTATGCCTATTGATATGCACCCGGTAGCCGCCAGGCGCATCCTCAGGCTGGCTTTCGGCACGGCCCTCGCGCTGTGGGTGTCGCAGGCGATGGGCTGGGGTCTTTCTTTCATAACGCCGGTGCTGCTGTCTGTGATTTTGGCCCTGCCGCTGCCCGCACCGGGTTTCAAAAAGAGCCTGGTTTTCGTTTTGGCATTAGTCGTGCCGGTGTGGCTTGCAACCTGGCTGCTGCTGCCGCTCCTGACCTACCACCCGATGACGGGAATGCTGCTGTTGATCGCGGCCTGCTTCTGGAGCTTTTACTACAGCGCCAGCGGCGGCTCTGCCGTGTTGGGGGCAATCCTGACCATGGGTCTGGCCATCGTCGCGGCGGTGGGTTCGGACTCCATCGTGGCGGTTATCGTCGTCAACCAGGCATTGACGCTTAATGCCGTGACCGGAATCGCGATGGTGTCGCTTGCCTACGGCCTGTTTCCGGATCTGCCGGAAGAAAACGATGTGAAAAAGAGGCCGCAGGCCGAGCAGCCGTCCCGGGATGCGGCGATTCGCAGCGCCTGGCGCTCAACTGCTATTGTTTTGCCGGTTGTCGTGTTTTTTCTGTTCTATGCGGGAAGCGCTTCTTACCTGGCGGTGATGATTAAAGTAGCGTCAATGGGGCAGCAAGCGGAAAATGACAACACCGTGGCGGTCGGTAAGTCACTCCTGATGTCCACCGTCATCGGCGGCATCGGCGCCGTCATCATGTGGAACGTTCTGAGTATCTGGCCGTCGCTGATCATGTACACGCTGTTGGTTGCCCTGGCAGGCCTGATCATGGGCCGGCGCGTGTTCCAGGGGCAGGGCATGGCAGTCAATGGCGGAACCTGGTCATACGCCTTCCTGACCATGCTGGTGATCATCGCTCCGGCCGTGATGGACGGGGCAGGGGGGAACGCAGCGGGCGCCAAGTTTTTCGACCGGCTGGCGATGATGGGTTTCGCGACGCTTTACGGTGTGGCGGCCGTTTATGTCTTTGACGCGTTTTGGCGTGGCAAAGCAGTACAGAGGGTAGTAGAATAGCGCGCTTCAACAGATCCTGTTTACCGGTGGCTAGGTGGCAGAGTGGTTATGCAGCGGCCTGCAAAGCCGTGGACGCCGGTTCGATTCCGACCCTAGCCTCCATTTTTTCCAGACCATTCCCCTCGATGGTCAGCTCTAGAGTATGCTGCCAAGAACCCACTGAAGCAGCTGGCCCAGGGGGACCAGTTTCAGCACGACCGCCAGCAATGGCAGGCCGCCGGCCAGCAACAGTTGCAAAAACGCCCCCAGGTTCAAGGGGACCGTCTGCATCGTCCGAACGGCATCAATGCTTCCGTTCAGATCAGCGATTGAAGACGGGATCGAGGAGTCGAACAGTTCGGCCCCGCTTTTCTCTTTCTCTATCCATTCCCGTTCAAACACCAGGTGGTGCTCGCTGGCCACGCGGCCGTAGTCCAGAAGCGCCTGCTGACGTTCGTTGGACAAGGGTGGGATAAACACCAGCAGGGGGCCCAGAAACATGACCATCAACAGGACCATCCACACGGCGAGAGCGAGCCAGACGGTCGCAGGACTTTGTACCGTCAGACTGAGTTCCTTGAGAAAAGACGAGGCGACGACGCTGCTCATGGCAAACACAAAGCCGCTGAAAACACCGGGGTAAATCGCCAGAAAACCCAGCCCGCCGGCCTTGTCTGGATGCAGCGGCGTAAGCTGCAAAGACAGCCGGGAAATCCTGTAAAGTAACAGTGTCCATACGAAAAACCGCCAGAGCCACCTGAAGACGAGGAAAAGAAAAAGCGGTGTGCTCAGGTAAGTAGCGGCGATACCTGCCCAGGACAAAATTTCTGCGCCACCAGTAAAAGTGCCCTCCCAGCTTTTCACAGAAAGCTCAACGGTCAGGCTCGTGATAAAAACGGACCATGCCAGCGTGGCCGCCAGGATCGTTCCCTCCGCGATTGATGAGGCAGACAGGCGGTCGGCTCGTTCGAGCAAGGACCTGAATTCATGTTTCACCGGGCCAGGTATGATCTGGGCGCTGTCAAACTGCTTCAACATGAGGCCGATACGATGATCAGCGTATCGCTCGGTCGCCACCATGACCCCGATGGCAATGAGATAGCGGGTATACACCGTGAAGTCCTGGAAGTAGTCCCAGCCGGAATACTGGTTGTCGACGAGCGTTTGCAGTACCGCCAGGACGGCTGGAAGCAACCACGCGAACAGTGCAAGGATGATCCCGGCTCGCGCATGCGGCAAATGATCGGCGCCGTTGAGCCTCAGGCGTTCCAGTATTTCGGAAAATGGCCCGCCAATGACCAGCGAAAACCGCCGGTCAAGCGGGCCAATCGAATCAGCGCTATTCGTATTTTTTTCTTCCATCCGGGCTCCCGGGCAGAGGGTATCCGAAAAGTGGCGGAATCATTCTACATTCAATTCGCCCGCTTCTGTGGTGCTGGCGTAGAAAATCAAGATTTTGTCGCGAATCAGCAAGAAAGGTACAGGAGTCAGGACTAAAATTGTTTGGTAAAATTCCAACCTTGATAGCCAGGTGAGCCGTTTCCTGCAGGCAAGTTCATGAAATGCTGCGGCGTCTCAACTATCAAAAAGCGATTTTCGTCTTATTCTTCAGGAATCAGGCCAAACTTTTGGAACAAGGACCCTTCAATGAAGATTAGCATACCAGCAGTAATCGCAGCCCTTACGATCGGGACCGTCCCGGCGTGGGGCATAGCCGCAGATACCGGTTCGGAAACTGCCGCAGTGGACCCCGCAGCGGTGCAAATTTTGCAAAAAATGACTTCCTTCGTGCGCGATCTGGGAGCATTCAGCGTGCACACGCAAACGACACTCGAAGATCTGCTCGACTCGGGGCAGCGGATTGATTTCGATGTCGCGGCAGATGTAACCGTGCGCCGGCCAGACAAGATACGCGCACAGCGCGTGGGCGGGCAGTTAAGGCAGGAATTTTATTACGATGGCAAATCCCTCACGCTGTTCAACCCGGATCAGGGTGTATATGCAACACAACTGGCTCCGGGTACCATCGAGGAAATGCTCGATGTCGCTCGCGAGGAATTGGGGCTGACGATCCCGATGGCTGACCTGGTGTACGGCAATGCCTATGCCATATTAATGCAAGGTGTTGAGTCCGCAACTGTGTTCGGCAAGGTCACGATTGACGGAATCGCTTGCGACCACCTGGCTTTCCGCCGTCCCGATGTCGATTTCCAGTTGTGGGTCGCTTCGGGTGACCAGCCCCTGCCTTGTAAATTCGCCGTGACCGACACGAGCACCCCGGCATTGTTAAGTACGGTTACCGTCACGAGCCACTGGAACCTGGCGCCTGACGCGGGCAATGCCGAGTTCGAATTCACGCCTCCCGATGGGGCCACATCCGTTACATTCCTTCCGGCCGAAGACGGTTCCGGCGGCCAATAGCGAGGATGCAGAAATGATGAAATTTGCAATCAAGTTCGCCGTGCTGACCACTACAGCATTCCTGATGTATTTCCTTGACCTGGCGCCGCAGTCACCCCAACAGTTGCCGGGCGTTCAGTTCGTGGCGGAGGCCCATGCCGTGCTGGGTGTCCGCCGTCGCGCGACGCGAAGAGGTGTCGCGGTGGGATACGCGGCCGGCGCGAGCAGTGCCCAGGCGGCTGACGCCGCCGCGGCCAGTGCCAGCGCAGCATCGACATCGCAGGCACCTGCTGCCACAGGTCCGGCTCCGGTTTACGGCGCGCTGCCAATGGGCACGATCGAGCCGGCGCTGCCGGACGGATGTACGACCATGACGGCCGATAATGTCGAGTACTATCACTGCGGTGAAAATTACTTTCGGGCTGTTTTCCAGGGCAATAACCTCGTTTATGTTACCGCCAGCCCGCCTTCTTCATAAGCGAGGGGAATCGCATGTCACGGTCAGGACTTCTGAAGTCTTTGGGTTTGGTATTACTCGTCATCCTGGGAGTGATTGTGTATCGTTTGCTCGGCACCACGATCACGCCGGTTGTTGAAAACAAGGTCCAGAAAATCGGACTGACCGGGAACGAAGTCGCTGCAGTAGGGCCTTTGCCCGGTGACCTCGGACTTTATGACGAAGAGTGGGCTTGTCAGCAAGACCTGTCTACCCCGGGTTATTACTCTTCGTTGAACGGTGCTGAAATCTCAAACGCCGAACGCACCGGCCGGTTTCCCTGCGCGACCTTCACCGGTGATTTCAATGGGCCTAACGATGTTTACGCCTGGCGCAGTGCAGATGACTATCCGGGTATCTCCTACATCAATAACCGGCGTCCCGGCGAGTTGTATATCGTTGGCGGTGAATATCCAACCAAGGGAAATCCCAAACCCGTTGGGCCCTATCTCGCCAAGGTCAACGCAACCAATGGCAAGGAAATCTGGCGAACCTACGTCGATAATCCTAATGTTTCAGGTCGCTGGATCGGGAATGCAAACCTGAACATTCTGCCGAACGGCAATATTCCCCTGGCCTGGTCCAATCAAATCGTCCTGAT
>JAHEFT010000043.1:13389-24103 GCA_024640025.1 Chromatiales bacterium | reverse complement strand
AGATTGAAGCCAGCCACGGCGCCACCGTAGGCCAACTTGACGAAGCAGCTGTTTTCTACCTGCGCTCCCGCGGCCTCAACGAAGACCAGGCACGCCGGATTCTGACCACTGCGTTTTGCCATGCAGTGACCGACCGTCTCGAAGATCGCGACCTGGCGGAACGCGTTTCCACCATGATCGACAAAGCCATGCCCGGCGTAGATGTTTAGAGGACAGTAGGAGCGGCCCTTGGCCGCGAATGCGGGGGAGTAAGCGGAAATGACGCAAAAAAGAGTTTTCGATATAGAAGAAGTCCGTCGGGACTTCCCCATATTGACCAGGAAAATCCACGGCAAGCCCCTGGTCTATTTCGATACCGCCTCTTCAGCTCAGCGGCCGTTGGCGGTGATCGAGGCCACGGATAATTTCTATCGCGAACACAATGCCAATGTTCATCGCGGCGTCCACACGCTCAGCCAGGAAGCCACGGACCTGTACGAAGGCGGCCGCCATAAGCTGGCCCGGTTCATCAATGCTTCCTCCTGGCGGGAAGTGGTTTTTACGCGGGGAACCACCGAGGCCATCAACCTGGTGGCGAATAGTTTCCTGCGTCCGATGCTCCAGCCCGGCGATGAAATCCTGGTGACCCAGATGGAGCATCACGCCAATATTGTCCCCTGGCAAATGCTCCTCGAGGAAACCGGGGCTTGCCTGAAAGTCGTTCCCATTAACCAGCGCGGGGAACTGGAGATGGACGCATTGGAATCGATGCTTTCGGAGCGAGTGAAACTGCTGGGCGTCGTGCACGTTTCAAACGCCCTCGGAACCGTCAATCCGGTGCAGGAAATCTGCCGCCTCGCAAAACGCTTCGAAATCCCGGTGCTGGTCGATGGTTCCCAGGCCATGCCGCACCTGGCAGTCGACGTTCAGGCCCTGGGTTGCGATTTCTACTGCATGTCCGGCCACAAGATGTATGGCCCTACCGGTATTGGCGCCCTGTGGGCCCGCGAAGCGACCCTTGACGCGATGCCACCCTGGCAGGGCGGTGGCGACATGATCCGGAAAGTGACTTTCGAAAAAACAACATGGAATGATGTGCCGGCCAAGTTCGAGGCCGGTACGCCGAATATTGCGGGAGGTGTCGGGCTGGCCGCCGCCATCGACTACCTTTCCAGTTTCGATATGGCGGAAATTTCGGCACATGATCATCGCGTGCTGAATTATGCGACCGAATGCATGACCGGAATCGAGGGACTGCAGATCATTGGAACGGCCCATGATAAAGCCGGTGCGATCAGTTTTACGCTGGGTGATATCCATCCCCATGATTTGGGCACCATCATCGATCACCATGGAATTGCGTTGCGAACCGGGCACCATTGCGCCATGCCGGTCATGCAGTTTTTCAACGTTCCGGCCACCGCCCGGGTTTCTTTCGGCATGTATAACACCGAAAGTGAAGTGGACGTGTTGATCGACGCCCTGCACCAGAGCCGGGAGATGTTTTAGGGGGCCTGGAATTTTAGCCGTTCTTACTCTGACTCCGCCTTCTCGATTTTGGTCACACGCTGGAATCCGCGGGGCAGTTTGCGACCCCTGTGAGCCCGCTCACCGCGAAAATGTTCAATATCTTTAGCGGCCATGCGCAGATAGCGTTGCCCGGCCCAGATCAGGATTTCTTCCTTTTCACCCATCACGGCCAATCCCACCATGTGTTCTTCGCCGCCTTTGAGCCGTTTTGGCGGAATGTTGATCAACTTGTTGCCCTTGCCCTTGGTCAGTTCAGGCACGTCTTCGAGCGGGAAAGCCAGCAGGTAGCCATCCGACGTGGCGCAGACGACCAGAGTTGGGGTCAGAGCAGCTGAACTACTTTCACCCTCGGATCTCCCGATGTCCGCTGGCATCACCGGGCTTGCTCCCGGCGGAACGGTGAGCAGTGCCTTGCCGGCTTTCATGCGGCTGTGCAGGTTACTCAGCTCGGTAATGAAACCGTAGCCGAATGTTGTAGCCAGCAGGATTTTCTGATCGGCTCCGCCGGCCAGGGTGAAAAGGAAGCTTTCGCCGGCCGGGATAGTGAAACGGCTGGACAAAGGCTCTCCCTGGCTGCGCGCCGAAGGCAGCGTATGCGCGGAGAGCGAAAAGGCCTTGCCGCGTGAATCCAGGAATACCGCCTGCTCGTTGCTGCGGCCGAAAGCGGCATGTTGAAATTCATCGCCGGCGCGGTAATTCAGGGAAGCGGGGTCGATTTCATGGCCCTTGGCCGACCGCACCCAACCGGACTTCGACAGGATGATCGTGACGGGCTCCGAGGGTACCAGGTCCTCCTGGCGCAGAGCCTGGGCCGCGTCGCGTTCCACCAATACAGACCGGCGGTCATCACCGTAAAGTTCGGCGTCGGCCAGCAGTTCCTGCTTGATCAGGGTTTTGAGCCGGGCTTTCGAACCCAGGATTTTCTCAAGCTCATCGCGTTCATCAGCCAGCACATCCTGTTCATCGCGTATCTTCATTTCTTCCAGCTTGGCCAGGTTACGCAGCTTCAGGTCAAGAATGGCCTCTGCCTGGGTGCCGGTGATTCCGAACCGCTCCATCAGCACTGGCTTCGGCTTGTCCTCGTGCCGGATAATGTAGATGACCTCGTCGATATTCAGATAGGCAACCAGCAGGCCCTCGAGAATGTGCAAGCGGTCGATAACCTGGTCAAGACGGTGATTCAGACGCCGCACCACGGTATCCATCCGGAACGACAGCCACTGTTTGAGCAGTTCCCTCAGGTTGAGGATCTGCGGCCGCCCATTGATGCCGATGATATTCATGTTGGCGCGCACGTTGCGCTCGAGATCGGTGGTTGCGAAGAGGTGGTTCATCAACTGTTCGAGGTCCACCCGGTTTGAGCGTGGCACGATAACCAGCCGGGTCGGGTTTTCGTGGTCCGATTCATCACGCAGATCTTCGACCATGGGCAGCTTTTTCGCCTGCATCTGTGCGGCGATCTGCTCCAGTACCTTGGCCGGCGAAACCTGGTGGGGCAGGGCAGTGATAACGATTTCGCCATTCTCCTTTTCCCAGATAGCCCGCATCTTGATGGAGCCATGGCCGGTTTCATACAGGGCGAGAAGATCCTGCCTTGACGTGATAATTTCCGCATCGGTTGGAAAATCAGGGCCTCTGACATGCTGGCACAGGTCGGCGACGGTGGCCTTGGGTTGCTCCAACAGGTGGATACAGGCCGAAACGACTTCCCTCAGGTTGTGCGGCGGGATGTCGGTGGACATGCCAACGGCGATTCCGGTGCTGCCATTGAGCAGCACATTGGGCAGCCTGGCGGGCAGCATCAGCGGTTCCTGCAGGGTCCCGTCAAAATTGGGCCCCCAATCCACCGTGCCCTGGCCAAGTTCACCCAGCAGGGTTTTCGCATAGGCGGTTAACCTCGACTCGGTGTATCGCATGGCAGCGAAAGACTTGGGGTCGTCGGGTGAACCGAAATTTCCCTGCCCGTCAACCAGCGGGTAGCGGAAGGAAAAAGGTTGCGCCATTAAAACCATGGCTTCGTAGCAGGCTGAATCACCGTGCGGATGGAACTTGCCAATGACGTCGCCCACCGTACGTGCCGACTTTTTGTGTTTGGAATTTGTGCTCAGACCCAATTCACTCATGGCGTAAACGATGCGCCGCTGAACCGGTTTGAGCCCGTCGCCGATGTGCGGAAGAGCGCGGTCCAGGACTACGTACATCGAGTAATCGAGGTAGGCCTTCTCAGCGTAGTCCTTGAGGGGAATTCGTTCGTGGTCGGAAAAAGACTGCGTAATGTCTGTCATGGTTTAGCGTCTGCTCTTTGTTGCAACAGCATGGGAATGAAAATGATCGAAAACAGGGTGAAAGAAATGATCCACATGATTCCTGAAACGACCACCCAGAGCTGGTAATTGACCGGGTCCATCAGCGGAAAAAACACCCGCACGGTCGCTGTCAGAACGATACTGGCCAGCAGGAGAGCTATCAGTCTGGGCCACTGGTAGATGTTTCTGCCGGTGTGCCCCAACGTCACCCTCGCCATCATGCTGATGGTGACAATTCCGATTCCGCCAACGGCAAATGCATGAACGTGGAGGTAATCCGGCAAGGCGGTAACCGGCGTAGCCGACCGGAGAAGGAAGCCCACATTTATCATCAAGAAGGACGCGAAAAGGCCCCAGATGAGAGGTTTTTGCCAGATCCCGAGCGTATGCCACCCGTTTAGCCTGATCGAGTTGGAAATCAGCAGTCCGCCGGCCAATAAGGCGCCTATGAAATGGCGTGGAAAAAAGACTTCGCTGATCAGGAAGGCGGGAAAAAGAATATACGTGGCGATGTCGTTGCGGCGGGAGTTTTTCAGCTCAACATGATAGCCAACCCCCCGCTCGGTGAAGAAAGGGATGACCCTGCGACCCATGAACAAAACCAGTCCCAAAACCAGGTAAAAACCGCCCTGGATGCCCATTCGGACACCCTGGTCGAGCACTTCGGTTACGCCGAGGTAGAACAATATGTTTCCAGCGGTCAGTAAAAAGACCAGGAGTAGCACCATCGTCTGCCTTTTCTGGCGCACCTTGATGATGGGGCGGGCGACTGCGATGACGAGGCCGGCCATGAAGGCCAGGTCGGCCGCAGCGGCGTAAACGATATAGCTGGTCCCGTGGATCGACAGGGCCCTGGCGAGAACCCACAAGATAAATATCAGCGCCAGCCCTGCCCCGCTCGCAGTTTTTTCATTGGTCCAGTTCCATGCGGCAGTCAGCAGGAAACCGGCGATCACCGCCATCGAATAACCGTAGAGCATTTCGTGGGCATGCCATTGAAAGATCGAGAGACCTTCCAGTTCAAGCTGATAACCGAAACGATACACGGCCAGCCATGTCGCCATGGTCACAACGGCAAAGATGGAAGCTCCCATGAAAAAGGGACGAAAGCCCCGGGACCAGATTGCAGGCGGTGTCACTGCGCTCCCTTGAACAGCAGCCGGGTATCGAAGAAAAGCTGGTCGTAGCAGATCAATCCGCCTTCAAACTTCAACAGGAGCGCACCTTCCATCACCACGCCATTGAGCCCTTCGAACTCGACAAACAAGGCGGCAGCATTCTCTTCAATCACGGCTGTGTTCAGTTTCATCCCGGCAATGAACGGAGCAGTCTCGGCCATGTACTGGCGAACGGCAGACTCGCCGTGAACGGGTTCGGGCAGCATCGGCCCGCACATGATGACCTCTTCCGCGAAAGGGATAATAGCGACATTGTCCGTATTGATGGCTTCGATATACAGGGCGATGATCCGTTCAATTTCCTGTCGTCCGCTCATGCATTTCTCCTTAAATGGTTGCGAGATTTCCCTTGTCTTCGAGCCAGGCCTTGCGATCCGAGGCGCGCTTCTTGCAGAGCAGCATATCCATGACCTTGCCGGTTTCGGCATGGCTCTCAACGGTGAGTTGCACCAGTCTCCTGGTGTCCGGGTCCACGGTGCTTTCCCGGAGTTGCAGGGGGTTCATTTCGCCCAGCCCCTTGAAGCGGGTCTCCATGACTTTGCCCTTTTTCTTTTCCGCCGTGATGCGCTCATAAACTCCTTTCCGTTCCTCGTCATCCAGGGCGTAGTAGGTTTCCTTGCCGACATCGATGCGGTACAAAGGGGGCATTGCAACAAATATATGGCCGGTTTCCACCAGCGCCGCGAAGTGCTTCAGAAACAGCGCGGAAAGCAACGTGGCGATGTGCAATCCGTCTGAGTCGGCGTCGGCAAGGATAATCACTTTACCGTAGCGGAGTCCGGAAATCTGGTTGGAACCCGGGTCCACCCCGATGGCTACTGATATGTCGTGGACTTCCTGGTTGTTCAGCACAGAGTCTGAATCGACTTCCCAGGTGTTCAGAATTTTTCCCCTGAGCGGGAGAATAGCCTGGTATTCGCGGTTCCGCGCCTGCTTGGCAGAGCCGCCGGCCGAATCGCCCTCAACCAGGAACAGCTCGGTCCAGGCCAGGTCCTGCGATGTACAGTCGGCCAGTTTTCCGGGCAGGGCGGGCCCCTGGGTGATCTTCTTACGCACCACTTTTTTGGCCGATTTCATCCGCTGTGCTGCGTTGGCTATGGCCAGTTGGGCGATGGCTTCGCCTTCCGAGACGTTTTGATTCAGCCAGAGACTGAACGAGTCCTTGATGACGCCGGATACGAAGGCCACACAGGCCCGCGATGACAGCCGCTCCTTGGTCTGGCCGCTGAATTGAGGATCAGCCAGCTTGACGGAAAGTATGAAACTGATCTTTTCCCAGATGTCGTCGGGCGTCAGGCGCAGGCCCCGCGGCAACAGGTTGTGATGCTCGCAAAACTCCCTGAGAGCCTCGACCAGCCCGGTTCGCAGACCATTGACGTGCGTGCCGCCTTGCGGTGTCGGAATGAGGTTGACGTAGCTTTCCTGCAATTGTCCGCCTTCAGGTAACCAGCAGAGCGCCCAGCTGACCTGTGAGTCCGTACCCTTCAGTTCGCCGCAGAAGGGTTGTTCCGGCAGTGTGGTGAAACCTTCGAGCTCCGATTGCAGGTAATCGGTCAGCCCCTGGTGATAACACCACTCTTCCTTTTCCCCGGTCTTGTCGATGGTGAGCGTGACGGTAAGGCCGGGGCACAGGACGGCTTTTGCCCGCAACAGATGTTTCAGCCGATTCATGGAAAAAGCAGCAGTATCGAAATAGGAAGGGTCCGGCCAGAACCGGATGCGGGTGCCGGTATTGCGCTGGCCCACGGGTCCCAGTGGCTTCAGTTCAACTGACTTGTCACCGTGCTTGAACGCCATGTAATGTTCCGCACCATCGCGTTTGACCCAGATTTCCAGTTTGCTGGACAGCGCATTGACCACGGATACGCCAACCCCGTGTAGTCCACCCGCAAACTGGTAGTTCTGGTCTGAGAATTTGCCGCCGGCATGAAGCTTGGTGAGAATCAGTTCAACCCCCGGGATCCCCTGTTCGGGATGGATGTCCACGGGCATGCCACGGCCGTCATCAGTCACTTCGACCGAGCCGTCATCGAAAACAGTCAATGCAATCAGGCTGGCGTGACCGGCCAGGGCTTCATCCACGCTGTTATCGATGACTTCCATCACGAGGTGGTTCGGCCGGGTAGTATCGGTGTACATGCCCGGCCGGCGTTTGACCGGTTCCAGTCCTGTCAGGACTTCGATATCTTCAGCGCGATATTTGTTGCTCATTGCTTTTTTTGTGTTGGAACTCAGGGTTCGGAGTGGCGGAAAAGATGTTCACCTGTTTAACAACGGTTTTCAAGTAGCTTCTGCATACCGTACAATGTGCTTCCAGAACTTCGTCAATAATTTGACGATGAATTGGCAAAAATCGCACACAGGGTTCTGGCATGGCATCACTGGTTTTCGTTACGGGCGGCGTGGTTTCTTCACTGGGAAAGGGGCTGTCCGCAGCCGCTCTCGCGGCAATTCTCGAATCGCGTGGCCTCAAGGTGACCCTGGTCAAGCTGGATCCTTATATTAACGTCGATCCGGGCACGATGAGTCCGTTCCAGCACGGTGAGGTCTACGTCACCGATGACGGCGCAGAAACCGATCTGGATCTGGGACACTACGAGCGCTTTGTCCGCACCCGCATGGGGCAACTCAATAATTGCACCTCGGGCAGAATCTACAGCAATGTGATCGCCAAGGAGCGCAAGGGGGATTATCTCGGCGCGACCGTCCAGGTGATCCCGCACGTGACCGATGAAATCAAGGACTGGGTCCGGCGCGCCTCCGAAGGTTATGACGTGGCGATGATCGAGATTGGCGGCACCGTCGGCGATATTGAATCCCTGCCGTTCCTGGAAGCCATTCGTCAGCTGGGCGTGGAATATGGCAAGAATGCCATGTTCATGCACCTGACCCTGGTGCCCTATCTCAGGGCGGCCAATGAGATCAAGACCAAGCCAACCCAGCACTCCGTGAAGGAGCTTCGTTCGATCGGTATCCAGCCGGATATCCTGCTCTGCCGATCTGAATTCGAGCTGACAGAAGCCGAACGCGAGAAGATCGCCTTGTTCACCAATGTGCCCAAAAAGGCGGTCATCACGGCGCTGGATGCGAGGAATTGCATCTACGACATACCGAAAATGCTGTTTGATGAGGGTCTGGATGATCTGATCGTCGAGGGATTCGGCCTGGAAGACAAGGTTGGCGAGGCCAATCTCGACGACTGGCTCGAAGTGGTGGACCGCATGGTCAATACCCGGCACGAAGTGACCGTTGCGATGGTCGGCAAATACGTCGAACACCATGACGCCTACAAGTCGCTCACCGAGGCCCTGGTTCACGGCGGACTGCGCCAGCGCATCAAGGTGAACATCCTGCGTCTCGAGTCTGAAGATCTGGATGGAAATGACCTGTCAATGCTTGAGGGAGTTGATGCGGTCCTGGTTCCCGGGGGATTTGGCGAGCGCGGATTCGAAGGCAAGGTCAACGCCATCCGCTTCGCCCGTGAAAATGGAGTTCCCTATCTCGGTATTTGTTACGGTATGCAGGCAGCGGCAGTAGAGTTCGCACGCAGCGTCTGCGGCCTTGAGGGTGCGAACACGACAGAGATCGATCCCTCTACAGCGCATAACGTGATCGGCCTGATCACTGAATGGGTGGATGCTTCAGGCAACGTGGAGCATCGTGACGAAAAGTCGGACCTGGGGGGGACCATGCGCCTTGGTGGCCAGGAGTGCCGGCTGCGCGAAGGCTCGATGGCCCGCAGGCTCTACGGACAGGAGATTGTCAGAGAGCGCCATCGCCATCGCTATGAATTCAATAACCGCTATCGTGACGTCTTCCAGAAAAATGGAATGGTTCTTTCCGGCCTGTCCATGGATGAAACGCTGGTTGAAATCATCGAGCTACCGGAACATCCCTGGTTCCTGGCCTGCCAGTTCCACCCGGAATTCACGTCCACCCCGCGGGATGGCCATCCGCTGTTCACCGGTTTCATCGAGGCGGCGCTGCGTGAACAACAGGGCGAACTTCCCAGGGGAGTTGCACAACTGTGAAGCTGTGCGGCTTTGACGCCGGACCGGACCAGCCGTTTTTCCTGATTGCTGGCCCTTGTGTTATCGAATCGGAACAGTTGGCGATCGATACATCCGGCGCGTTGAAGGAAATCTGCAGCGGCCTGGGAATTCCGCTGATCTACAAGTCGTCGTTTGACAAGGCCAATCGCACGTCAGGCAGCAGTTTTCGTGGCCCCGGCATGAAAGAGGGCCTGCGGATACTTACCGAAGTGAGGCGTCAGACCGGCCTTCCCGTGCTGACCGACGTTCATGAAGACACGGACATCAAAGCCGTTGCAGCCGTGGTCGATGTCATGCAAACCCCCGCCTTTCTGTGCCGGCAAACGAACTTTATTCAGCGTGTCGCCGCCGCCGGTATTCCGGTCAATATCAAGAAGGGCCAGTTCCTCAGCCCGTGGGAAATGAAGAACGTGGTCGAAAAGGCAAAAGCCGCGGGAAATGACCGAGTAATGGTCTGTGAACGGGGTGTAAGCTTCGGCTATAACAACCTCGTCTCGGATATGCGTTCGCTGGCGGTGATGCGGGAAACCGGCTGCCCCGTTGTGTTCGACGCAACGCATTCCGTGCAGTTACCCGGAGGCCAGGGCGGATCGTCAGGAGGACAACGGGAGTTCGTGCCCGTGCTTGCGCGGGCCGCGGTTGCAGTCGGCGTGGCCGGCCTGTTCATGGAGACTCATCCGGACCCAGACCGCGCCCTGAGCGATGGCCCGAATGCCTGGCCGCTGGGACAGATTGAGGAATTACTGATTACGCTCAAGGAACTCGATGCCGTGAGCAAGCGACACTATCACCCGGGGTAGTTCTTCCGGAACCAAATCCAAGGATCACCAATGACAGCGATTAAATCAATTCATGCCCGCGAAATCCTCGACTCACGGGGCAATCCGACACTCGAAGCAGAAATGGTTCTCGATTCCGGGGCTTTCGGCCGCGCCGCCGTACCCTCCGGCGCTTCTACCGGCGCACGGGAGGCCATCGAATTACGCGACGGCGATGCCGGTCGCTACGGCGGCAAGGGTGCCAGCCAGGCAGTAGAGAATGTCAATGGGACCATTGCCGACGCACTGCGGGGAACGGATGCCAATGACCAGGAAGCTCTTGACCGCAGGCTGATCGAGCTGGACGGCTCCCCGAACAAGGCCAGCCTGGGCGCCAATGCGCTGCTAGGCGTGTCCCTGGCGGCAGCGCATGCCATGGCCGCGGAAGAAGGCCGGCCTTTGTGGGCCAGGCTGGCGCAAAGTGACAACCTGGAATTGCCGGTGCCCCAGATGAACATCATCAACGGCGGCGCGCACGCGGACAACAGTGTCGACATGCAGGAATTCATGATCTTGCCCTGGGGCGTGGGTTCGTTCAAAGAATCATTGCGTTGCGGCGTGGAAATTTTTCATTCGCTCAAGTCGGTACTGAGCGGTAAGGGTCTGAACACGGCCGTCGGCGACGAAGGCGGGTTTGCCCCGGACCTGTCGTCGAACGAGGCTGCGGTGGAAACCATACTCGAAGCTGTCGAGAAATCCGGATACCGGATTGGTCAGGACGTTAGCCTGGGCCTCGATGTCGCTTCGTCCGAATTTTTCAAGAACGGCCGTTACCACCTCGAGTCTGAAGGAAAATCTTTCGAGCCGGGTCAATTTGCCGAGTACCTGGCCAGCTGGGTGCGTCAGTACCC
>JAHEFT010000043.1:9896-13289 GCA_024640025.1 Chromatiales bacterium | reverse complement strand
GCAGAACAGGCCGGTGAAAATGAAGCACTGGCTCAGCGAAACCGCGAATTACAGGCGGAGGTGGAAGATTTGCGGCAAGGGCTGCACGCCGTTGAAGAGCGGGCGCGCAGCGAACTGGGCATGGTCAAGGAACACGAAGAGTTCTACCAGGTCGTTCCCGGCGCAAAGGCGCCGGAGCAAAAAAGGGATTGAATTGAAACCGGATATCCGGCTGCATGGAGGTTTGCAAAAGTGAACGGCGGGAAAGTGCACGCATTGATACCGGCGGCTGGCAGTAGTGTCCGTTTTGGTGGAACAACCCTCAAGCAGTACGCCCATCTGCTGGGCATGCCGGTCATGTCCCACAGCATCTCTGCGCTCCTGCATCATGAGGCCGTCGGATCAGTCACCATTGCCCTGGCGGAGGATGATGGAATCTTCGAGGAACTGGTACGGCCGCGATTTCCTGACGTGTTCACGGTCGTGGGGGGCGAAAGCCGCGCCCAATCCGTTATGAACGGAATCCATTTCATCTCTGCCGAATTTCCCGACTGCGAATGGGTTCTGGTGCACGATGCGGCCAGACCCTGTCTTTCCAGCTCCGATCTAGACCGACTTCTGGTGCAGGGCCTGGCGAGTGAATCCGGCGCCATACTGGCCGTTCCGGTCAATGACACGCTGAAGCTTGCAGACGACGAGGGGCGTATTGAGCGAACCGTTGACCGGACCTGGTTCTGGGCCGCCCAGACGCCGCAGTTGTTCCCGATCGGGCCCCTGCGTGTGAACCTGGAGGCGGCTCTGGCCTCAGGTTCTTCTCCCACCGACGAAGCATCCGCCATGGAACAGGCGGGCGCGCATCCGATGCTGGTGATGGGGTCTTCAACCAACATCAAGATTACTGGCACCGAGGACCTGGCGCTGGCTGAATTCATTTTACAGCGGCAGTCGGTGAGGGAATAAGGCATTGGAATTTCGAATCGGCCAGGGTCTGGATGTACATGCGTTTTCCGTCGGCAACCACGTCATGCTTGGCGGCGTCCGGATTCCGCATTCCAAAGGCCTTGCTGCACACTCTGATGGCGACGTCGCTTTGCATGCATTGTGCGACGCTTTACTGGGAGCCGCGGCCAGGGGTGACATCGGACAACATTTTCCACCCGGAGACGAACTGTGGCGCGATGCAGATAGCGCCCGCCTGCTGGTTGCTGTTCACGGGATAGTGACTCAGGACGGATGGCAAGTCGTCAACCTGGACCTGACCATCGCCTGCGAACAACCAAAGATCGCACCGCATGTGGCGGCCATGCGCGAGGCTATTGCCGCTGTTCTCGGGATAATGGTGGGAGCGGTCTCGGTGAAGGCAACGACTACCGAAAAACTCGGGTTCTGCGGCCGGGGTGAGGGTATAGCCGCGCTGGCAGTCGTCCTCATTTCGCGCGAATAATGACAGGCGCCTCCTGGGCTTTGCCGGACTGGAGTCGGGCTTTTGGCGTTCCGCCCGTACATGGCGCCATCCGCGTTGAAGTCGAAGATTTCCGTGTCGAGGAAATACCGCTGATCACGCCGCTGGGCGCGGGCACCCACCTTTGGCTGGAAATCGAGAAACACAACGCCAATACGGACTGGGTGGCCCGGCAGTTAGCGGTTCTGGCCGGGGTGCCAGGCAGGGACATCGGTTATGCCGGTATGAAAGACCGTCGCGGTGTGACGTCGCAATGGTTTTCAGTCGCTCTCCAGGAGGCCCGGAATTCGGCCTGGCAGGACTGGGATATCCCCGACGCCGTGATCCTTGGTGCATCCCTGCACAATCGTAAGTTGAAGCGCGGCGCATTGCGCGGCAACCGGTTCCGCATCGTGGTGCGAAACCTCGAGGGTCCTGCCGAAATGCTGGAGGAGCGCCTGCAAAATGTCCAGGCGGAGGGTGTGCCAAATTATTTCGGTCCCCAGCGGTTCGGGCATGGCGGACGGAACGTGAGCCAGGGCGTCCACTGGCTGGAGCACGGCGGGCGCCTCCCAAGGAGCAAGAAAAGCATCTATATTTCCGCCGTTCGCAGTTTCCTGTTCAACGAACTGGTTTCCAGGCGCATCGACCTCGGAAGCTGGAACCGGATCATCGACGGCGATATCGCCAGCCTGGACGGCAGCCACTCAACCTTTCCCTGCAGCATGCCGGACCCGGAACTGGTCCGCAGGTGTAATGAGTTTGATATCCATCCGAGCGGCCCGCTGCCCGGCAGGGGCAGCAGCGTCAGGGAAGGTGAGTCCGCAGAGATCGAAAACGGTGTTATGCAACCTTACCAGGCACTGATCAGCGGCTTGGAAAAGGCCGGACTGAACGCCGCGCGGCGCCCGATGCGCCTGGTTCCCGGAGCCATGAAATGGGTATTTGAAGAGGCCAGCCTGGTCCTCGAGTTTGAATTGGCGTCCGGCGGGTATGCAACCAGTGTGCTGCGGGAGCTTGTAACCACAGATACGGCCACCATATCGGAAAAAGGATGAGTAATTACCGGTTGAAAGGAGCTTCAGGCCCCGTCACTAACGAGACATTCAGTTTGCGTGAGAAGACCCTGATTGGTCGCGCGGACGATTGCGACCTGCGCATTGATGCAGAGGGAGCGGCCCCGCACCATGCAGAAATCAGGGAAACCGGGGCTGGCCTGGTGCTGATGTCGCTGAACCCCGAAGCTGAAACGCTTCTGAATGGTGCGGCAGTCGATCATGCCAGGCTGGCGAGCGGAGATGAAATCCGGATTGCCAACTGCCGCTGGGTGCTGCAGGCGCCGGGGTTGCGGCCGGAAAAAGTGTTGACCAGCGAAGCGCTGAAGCCGCGGCGAAGCCTGGTCCCCTGGCTGATTACGGCCGGACTGCTCGCTGCCGCCGGCCTTGCGTGGTACCGGGGCTTACTGCCTTTCTGACCGCACCACAAAGGCGGGTTCGCCATTCCCAGACAGCAGGCCATGGCCCAATAGCCACTCCCGGGCGTCTTCGGCGTCCTGTTCAAACCAGGCCCTGGCCGAGCCCAGCCGGAACGTGTAACCCCAGGCGTCCATATCGTCCATCATCCGGTTACGGCCAAAACCTGGAATTTCATCGGCCAGCAGGATCTGCAGGTAACAGACGGCATTTTCTTCGTCATAATCACCGCCCGCATCGGTGTCCACGCCGTGGCGCCTTTCTTCATCCATGCAGATGTAGTGGCAGGCCTCGTGCAAAATCGAGTGCAACGGGGTATCCGGCCTCAGAAGCAGCCTGTTTCCGATCAGGCCCGCTTCCTCCTCACCCCAGAACGATCCCGGAATGGGCTGATCCGGCGGTTCCAGCTTTATCGACAGGCCAAATTGGTCAAGCAGCTGAACCAGCAGTGCGGGATCGCTGTCGGAAAACCGGGTAACGGAATGGGTAGGATTGTTCATC
>JAHEFT010000043.1:7954-9796 GCA_024640025.1 Chromatiales bacterium | reverse complement strand
TGAGAGATATCAGGCTTGAGAGACTGGAGTAATATTAACCCGCATGGACATCCTGGAGAGCAAACACCGGCCGATTGAATTGCTGCGCTATGCGGGGCTGTTCACCTGGCTATGCGCTTCCATTCCCCTGTTCCTGATGCCTTATTGGTATGAAAGCCCGCTGGCGCTGAACCAGTACCTGGCCTGGTGGCTGCTCCACCTGGTCTTCGGCCTGACCTACTGGAACCAGGTCAAGGCACTGCCGGTACGCTCCAGCCTGTCGCACCGGATGGTCACGCTATCTGTCCTCACGGTCTGCGCCCTCGGTGTCAGCATGATGGCAGAAACGTCGATAGGCGGCATCCTTTTGTTGATTGTAGCGGGCTTGTTACCGTGGATGTTGCCGGCTACTTCTTCCATGGCCTGGTTGATTGCCCAGAACGTCATGCTGGTCATGGTGATCAGCAGAATTCCGGATATTTCATTCAGTGACGCGGCCCTCGCGGGCGGGTTATTCCTGGGTATCTCGCTGTTTGCGTTCATGAGTGGAGTGGTTGCCCTGCGTCAGCATGAAGCGCGCGATGCACTGCGAAAGGTCAATTCAGAACTGCTGGCGACCCAGGCGCTGCTGGCGGACAACACGCGCATTGCCGAGCGGGTTCGTATCGCCAGGGAGTTGCATGACCTGGTCGGTCACCATCTCACCGCTCTGACCCTGAACCTCGAGGTGGCAACTCACCTGGCGGATGGAAAGGCACTGGAGCACGTGCAGCAGGCGCATTCCCTGGCCAAGCTGTTGTTGGCCGATGTCCGTGAAGTCGTCAGCGACATGCGGGTGGACGACAAGGTTGACCTTGCCGCCGCCCTGCGAACCCTGGTGAGCGGTGTTCCTGAACCTGTGATTCACCTTGACTTGCCCTCGGAACTGGCGATGACGGATCCCCGCCGGGCACAGGTCCTGTTACGGTGCGCTCAGGAGATGATCACCAACAGCGTTCGCCACGCCCATGCCGCAAACCTTTGGATTGGCCTGGTTCATGATGCCGACGGCGTGGCCCTGACCGCACGTGACGATGGGCGCGGTGTGGCCACCGTGGAAGCCGGTAACGGATTGAACGGCATGAAAGAGCGATTGCGCCAGGTGGGCGGCGAACTGAAAATCAAATCGAGTCCGGGCACGGGGTTTTCTCTTTATGCCTGGATTCCTGCGGAGGGAATAGTGTGATCAAAGTGATGTTGGTAGATGACCAGAACCTGGTGCGCAAGGGTGTGCGCAGCCTGCTGGAGCTCTCTGAAGAAATCGAGGTGCTGGCCGAGGCCGCGGATGGCGCCGAAGCCATCCGGATGATTCCGGAAGTGGGGCCTGATGTCGTGTTGCTGGATATGCGCATGCCGGGTCTGTCAGGCCTTGATGTCCTGAAAGAGCTTTCCCGGCTGGGGACCCTGCCGCCGACTATTATCCTGACGACCTTTGATGACGATGAGCTGGTTCTTGCCGGCATCCAGTCAGGGGCAAAAGGTTATCTGCTGAAGGACGTGGCGCTGGCCGACCTGGTGAGTGCGATCAGGACCGTGTCAGAAGGCGGCTCCATCGTAAAGCCGGCGGTCACGCAAAGGCTGCTCAAGGGCCTGGCAAATCTGCAAAATGATTTTTCCAGCCTGGATCAGCCGGATCCGCTGACTGACCGGGAAACCGAGATACTGAGGTTGATGGCCGGGGGCTACAGCAACAAGGAGATCGCAAACTCGCTGGGCGTGGCTGAAGGAACGGTCAAGAACCACGTGTCCAACATTCTCTCCAAAATGGGGGTCCGGGACCGGACCCGCGCGGTGTTGAAGGCCTTCGAGCTAGGGCAAATCTAA
>JAHEFT010000043.1:0-7854 GCA_024640025.1 Chromatiales bacterium | reverse complement strand
TTCAGGTCGTCTTTGCCGTCGGTGACGATACGCTCAAGGGTTTGTACCCGGTCGCGTAAATCGCTTTCCAGTTCGTCGATGCGTTTTTTCAGTTGATCCAGTTCCTGCCGGTCTGCATTCGAACCGCGTGCCCTGATATGATGTCGCCAGGCCTCGCCCGCAATGCCGGCCAATACAATCAGCACGATGGCTGTCCACATATTCATTTTTTTCTCCTCACCGGTTCAACTATCTCCATCATTGGCTATCGTCACCGAGCCAGACCAGTGACAGAAGTCATACCCGGCGGTATCAGGCCGAAGGGGCTCCAGGCCGGTCCGAACGGCGCATGCCTTCCGGCAAGGGGTCCGGCCCTGCGACTTCCTCACCAAATTCATAGTGGATGCGATCCATCAGGTAACACAGGCAGTCCTGCTGGATGACTCTTCGATCGAGTGTCAGCATGGAGGGCATGGTTTCCCTGGTGGTTTCAACCTGGCCCCTGTCAAAGGAGAAATATTCGCTTGTCACGTCCACACCTTCGGGATTGACCGCAAACAGCGGCTGCCGGCTGTGCTGGTTCAAACTGCCAAACGATGTCCCCGGGGGGAGCTCACAGAAATTAAACTTGTCGAGGTCTTCCCGTAAAGAGAGCTCAGCCGGTACCCGGCCGAATCCGAAAAGAACGTTGTCATTGACGCGAACGGTGGCCACCATGTGAAACAGGCGTACCGCGTCCGCGGCGATCGGTTTGGTGGAGATGCTTTCCAGGTGCAAACAGGTTTCCAGAAAAGCCAGCGTGTGATCGGTGCCGTGAATTTCACCAGCCTGGCCGCATTCCAGCGTCAATGAAGGACAATGTTCTGACATGGATAGCGACATCGTTCCTGCCGGCATCGTGAAGTACACGACCTTGGATGAGAATAGCGAAGCAAGGCGAAGATAGTCTGAACGGATCAGGTTAACTGCCGCATAATGGGGATTAAGCCCGGTGTTGTTATGGATGTCGATCGCCGCCAGCGGTTGCAGTTCACGCATACGGTCGTGGATCTGGCGGAACAAACGGGTGTAAGCGCTGTCAGTTTCCCTGCCGCCTGGCCAACAGCGATTGAAATCAGGTTGGTCGTCAAGCCTGCGAAGACGGTGTTTCGCCGCCATCGGATTGCCAATCAGGATGAGTAGTGAACGCGGTAAATTATCGAGCGGAAAATGACTTTTCAGCAGGCGGCGGACCGCTTCCCAGCCCGTGACTTCATTGCCGTGCTGGAGAACCGATATCACCAGCGGGCGTTTTTCCCGGCCCTGGAGGTGGATCAGGGTCGGGCCGGTTAATTGTTGGTAAAGGGCGGAGGCCGGGCGCTCGAGAAGGCCGTCCGGTACATGATCCAACTCTATGAAGTCCAGCGAAACCATACAATGCACGCCAAGATACAGGCAATATTGCCGTGAAGAAAGAGTAGGCTTGAAATTAGTCCCACGGGACATTAATTTCGCATTCAGTAAATATTGCAGGAGGACAATCGTGGAGATTCCTCATGAATGAACTAGTCATAGACGCCAGGAACCTGTGCAAAAAATATGGCAGCCTGGTCGCTGTCGATGACCTGAGTTTCCAGGTGGGCGCCGGTGAGGTGCTGGGTTTCCTTGGGCCGAATGGGGCCGGTAAATCGACCACGATGAAGATGCTCACGGGCTTTCTTGCGCCGACGTCGGGCACCGCGCTGGTCAACGGTCATGACATCGTCAGCGATTCCCTGGCGGCAAGGCGTGCCATCGGTTATTTGCCTGAGGGTGCTCCAAGCTACGGCGAGATGACGGTCAGGCGGTTCCTGGAGTTCGTTGCTAGGGCCCGTGGTTTTTCCGGAAAGAATGCGCTAAGGGCGGCCGGGTCTGCGATCGAACGGCTCAATCTTGACCGGGTTCCGGAACAGACCATTGAAACCCTATCCAAGGGTTTCAAGCGCCGGGTGGGCCTGGCCCAGGCGATTATCCATGATCCCAGCATTCTTATCCTGGATGAGCCTACGGATGGTCTGGATCCCAACCAGAAGCATGAGGTCAGGCACCTGATCCGCGACATGTCCAGTGAGAAAATCATTGTCATCTCGACGCATCTGCTGGAAGAGGTGCATGCCGTGTGTAACCGGGCGATGATCATATCGGACGGGCGCCTGCTGGTGGACGATACTCCTGCCGGTTTGATTGCACGCTCCCGCTATCATGACGCGGTGACCCTGGTCGTCGCGCAACCCGAGCGGGTTGCCAGTGTTCTCAGCGAGTTGCCCCAGGCACGCAAGGTCGAACTGAGGGAAGGCGAACTGACAGTATTTCCTGCGAAAGGCTGCAAATTGTTTGAAGTTATTTCTGATGCGATTCGAGAAAATAACTGGAACGTCAGTGAGTTACGTCTGGAAGCGGGCAGGCTGGATGAGGTTTTCCGCCAGGTGACCCAGGGAGAGGCAGCATGACGGGCTCATTTTTCAGCGCGGTATTCAACGTCACCCGCAGAGAGCTGGCGGGCTATTTCTCCACACCCGTTGCCTGGGTTTTTATCGTGATTTTCCTGGTGATGTCCGGCGTATTCACGTTTTACATCGGCGCCTTCTATGAACGGGGAATCGCCGATCTGCAGCCGTTTTTCCAGTTTCATCCCTGGCTGTACCTGTTCCTTGTGCCGGCCATCGGGATGCGGTTGTGGGCCGAGGAGCGGCGGTCCGGTACGGTGGAGCTCCTCCTGACGCTTCCCATCACGACCTGGCAAGCGGTGCTCGGAAAGTTCCTGGCCGCCTGGATTTTCATCGGCCTGGCCCTGGACCTGACTTTCCCGGTCTGGTTGACCGTGAATTACCTGGGTGATCCGGACAACGGCGTCATACTGGCCGGCTACATAGGGAGCTGGTTGATGGCGGGTGGATTCCTGGCGATCGCTTCCTGTATGTCGGCGCTGACCCGAAACCAGGTGGTGGCCTTTATTCTCAGCGTCGTGGTCTGTTTCGGGTTCCTGCTCAGCGGGTTGCCGATGGTGATGAACCTGTTCACCGGGTGGGCCCCGCAAATGCTTTTGGATGCCATCGCCAATTTCAGCTTTCTTGTGCACTTTGCTGATATATCAAAGGGTGTTATCGACTTTCGGGATTTGGTCTATTTTGGACTGGTCATGATGCTCTGGCTGGCGGCCACCACCCTATTGCTTGAAATGAAGAAAGCGGACTGAGGACACAGGCATGCAAAACAAGTCGCTCTATTCAATCGGTTCACTGGTTCTGTTGCTGGTGCTTTTCGTGGCGGTCAACATGTTGTCCGGGAACCTGCTGAAGGGTTTCCGTTTCGACTTGACCGACAACAACCTGTATACATTGAGTGAAGGCAGCCGAAGCATCCTCGATCAACTGCAGGAGCCGGTCACCCTTTACCTGTTTTTCTCCGAAGACTCCAGTCGCGACCTGCCGCAAATCAGAAGTTATGCCAGGCGTGTCGATGAATTGGTCGAGGAATTCGTCAACCACAGCAACGGCATGCTGGTGCTGAAGCGAATCGACCCGGCGCCGTTTTCAGAACAGGAGGACCAGGCCGCTGCCTTCGGGCTCCAGGCAGTCCCGGTTGGGGCCACGGGGTCGACCCTTTACCTGGGAATTGCCGGCAGCAATTCCATCGACGTGGTACAGGCGATGCCTTTCCTTCAGCCTTCCAAGGAAAAGTTTCTTGAGTACGATCTGGCCAAGATGATCTCGTCGCTGGGTAATCCTGAGCGCAAGACCATCGGCTTGCTCTCGAACCTGGCCATGGAACCCGGCTTTGATCCCGCAACCCAGTCAGCCAGCGAGCCCTGGGTGGTATACGACCAGCTTGGTCAGTTGTTTGAAATCCAGAACATTCCGTCAGATACCGGGGTTCTTCCGGATGACCTTGACCTGTTGTTGCTGGTACACCCGAAGAAACTCAGTGAAGAAATGTTTTACGAGGTGGATCAATTCGTCCTGGGCGGAGGACACCTGGTTGCGTTTCTGGACCCATACGCCCAGTCCGACCGCGGCGACCCCAACGACCCGATGGCCCAGATGCAGGCCGGAAGCGCTTCATCCCTCGGGCCGCTGCTGGACTCGTGGGGTGTCAGCTTCGATCCGACGCGTGTGATTGGAGACCTGCAGTACGGGGCGGGGACTGCCGGTTCCAGGCATATTGGCATTCTTTCCGTACCTGCTGACGGGCTGAACGACGAGGACATCATCACCGCCGACCTGGAAGTGGTGAATTTTTCGTCAACAGGTTGGTTTGCACCGCTTGAGGGCGCAAGCACCGCGTTCGAGCCGCTGGTGCGAAGCAGCGAGAACGCGGCGCCAATGGATTCTTCCCGCCTGCGTTTCCTGTCCACTCCGGCTGACTTGATGACCGGTTTCAACCCGACCGGGGAACGTTATGCGCTGGCGGCGCGGATCACCGGCCCTGCCGCGGCCGCCATGCCGGCTCCGGAGGGCATGGCAGAAAATCATCTCGGCGAATCGGGAGAAGGCGGCATCAACGTCATCCTGTTTGCCGATACTGACCTCTTGACGGATTGGACGTGGGTGCAAAAGCAGCCATTCTTCGGAGAGGACCTGGTAACCGCCTTTGCGGATAATGGTTCCCTGGCCGTTAACGCTGTCGACAACATGCTGGGCAACCGCGACCTCATCAGTATCCGTACCCGGGCCAGCTCAGGCCGCCCCTTCAAACGTGTGGACGAGATCCGGGTTGTCGCTGAAAAAGCCTATCGCGCAAAAGAGGAGCGCCTGCAAACGGAGCTTGAGGAAACCGAGAGCAAGCTAACCGAATTGCAGGCAGCGAAAGGTGAAAGCGAGCTTATGGTCATGAGCGCCGAACAACAGCGCGAAATCCAGCGTTTCGTTGATCGCAAATTCCAGATCCGGCGTGAGCTCCGGCAGGTTCAGCATGATTTGCAAAGCGACATTGACCGGCTGGGAACCCGTCTGAAACTGGTCAACATAGCGCTGATACCCGCCATAGTGATGATTTTTGCATTGGTTTACGGGTACCGCAGGCGACAACGACGGGATCAGCCAGGACCTGGCGCGGGAGAAAAACCATGAGCAGAAAGCATTTTTCCTGGCTTTTACTCGCAACCATCGTGGCGGCTGTCCTGGTTCTCATGTTCCCGGGTAAGGCTGGCCGGGAAAGTAGCGTGGAATCTTCTGTGTTCATTCCGGGAATGGCGGAACAAGTCAATGACATCGAGTGGGTGCGGCTGACTGCGGCTGGTGACGAGACCGTTGTGACCCTGAATCGTGAAAGCGGGTTCTGGGTGGTCGAGGAAGTATCTGCCTACCGTGCTGACTGGGATCTCGTCAAAACACTGCTTTCCGCACTTTCCCGTGTTGAAGTGATCGAGGTAAAAACTGCAAATCCAGAGTATTACAGCCGGCTGGGCGTGGAATCGGTGTCTTCGGCCGAAGCGGGGGGCGTTCTGGTCGAGTTTGCCTGGGACAGTGGCTTGCCGGCCCTGATCATCGGAAATGAGGCGCAGGGCCGTGGCGGGCAGTATGCGCGGCTGCAAAATTCAGCCGAAAGTGTCCTGATAAACTCTGAATTTGACATTCCGAGGGAGCGCCACGAATGGCTGGCGTCTGCAATTATTGATATATCAGATGAAGAGGTGGTTGAGTTCGAAATTTCCCACCCGGATGGCGAGTCAGTCAAGGCGCTAAAAGCATCGGCAGATGCGGAGAATTTCAAACTGCAGGATGTGCCCGATGGTCGCGACGTCAAATCCCTATGGAGCGTAGATGCTCCAGCCAATTCGCTGGCTGCGCTGGAGTTGCAGGACGTGGTCCCGGCATCAAGGTTTAGCTGGGAAGATGCGACGCGATTCCGAATTTTGACGGCAGATGGACTGGTGGTTACGACAGATCTGCTTGCTGTTGACGACGGGCAGGGGGGGGATGCTGAACCCCGTTATTGGATTCAGTTGGTGGCGGGTATTTACACAACGGGCATCGGCACAGCAGCGGCCGCGGGCTCTGACGTAGCTGCGACCAGAGCCCGGGCTGATGAAATCAACAGCCGGGTCAGCGGCTGGGCCTATGAAATACCGGCATACCGGTATGAGACCATGGTCCGGAGAATGGACGAATTTCTTAACCTGGAAAACGGTGAATGAGCCGCCTTCGATATAATCGCAGACAGGCGGTTGATTACTTGCGCAGCCAATGCCGGTCCCTTGGCCCGATCATTGATGATTACGGTCCCCTGAAACTGACGGTGGCAAAGGGCTTGGATCTGTTCAACTCACTTTCCACCGCGATCGTTTACCAGCAATTATCCGGCAAAGCCGCCGCGACCATCCATGGGCGGTTCTGTTCCCTCTTTCCGGGTGATGTGCCGAAAGCATCACAGGTTTCGAGCTACTCCATCGAGCAACTTCGAGCTGTCGGCCTGTCGCGCAACAAGGCCCTGGCCATCCAGGACCTCGCTGTAAAATCCGTTGATGGCACCCTGAAGCCTTTACGGAGCCTGGCCCGTCTCTCCGACGGGGAAGTCGTTGAAAACCTCTGCAGCGTGAGGGGTATCGGCCCCTGGACGGCGCAGATGTTCCTGATTTTTGATCTCGGCCGGCCTGACGTGATGCCCGCAACGGACCTGGGTGTTCAAAAGGGGGTGCAAACCGTCTACGGGATCAGTGAATTGCCGTCTCCGGATGAAGTTCGCGAGCGGACACACCACCTGGCGCCGTACCGTTCTGCGGCCAGTTGGTATTTCTGGAAGGTGGCCGATACGCCACTGATCACTTGAAAGCCGCCATTTCAGTGCACATCTTGGGGTGATGAACTTACTCGACCAATTTGTTTTGAAGCATGTCCAGGTCTCCCTGCTGAAGGCGCGGCTGATTCACGTGAGCAAGGAAGCGGGCGCTCAGAAAGCCAAGGTGGAACTCAACCTGACACCTCGAATGCTGGAAACAGACAGCGGAGACAAGTTGCCTTCCTACCAGGTCAGCGCCCGTCTGAGCTGCCAGGGAGGGGCGGAACACGACGCCGGGCCGAGATTCGTCGCGGAGGTCGGTTTCGAAGTCATTTATGAGCAAGTGGAGGGAGATCCGGTGGATATCACGGTGTTTACCGCCAACCACGCCAGTCTGACGCGGCAGTTATATCCCATGCTGCAGCAAGAGTTACGCATGTTGCTGGTGCGCCTCGGGCTGGAACAGATTCACTTGCCTTACGACCTGGCAACCACGGTCAATTTACCGGACGGCGAGACCGTGCAGATTTCAGGTTCTCTCCATTAATGAGCGGGTGAGGTCGCTAGTCCTTCCAGGCCCAGTGCCAGGGTTCATAGGCCACTCCGAACGGATTATCGCGAGGAAACGACAGCCTAAATCCGAAGTCGCCCGCGCGGAGATTAAGCCAGGAGAACGCTTCACTCCGTTCAAATTCTTCTTCGAGCACCGGGAACCCGGGAGTAGTAATATCAACCGCCCGCCCCGTGTGGTGTTCGCTGTAACCGGGTGCAGCTGACACCCGCAGGATCTCCCCGATTGCCTGTCCCTTTTCCAGCTTTCTTTTGATGATGGCGGCCTGGTAATCCAGAGAGCGGTATGCGGACACCACCTGTAATTCGACCTTACTGTCCGCCGCCGATTGCTTCATGGCCTGCCAGGCGTTTGCCGCCTCCGGCGCCAGGCGCTGATCCCGCTGATAAATATCCGGTCCGATGGAAACCAACCGGGTCGCTTCCATCTGAACCGGGAAGGTCCAGGCTCCATCCCCATGGGCCACGATTCCCAGCGTTTTGTGACAGCCGGAAATTCGCTTGAGATAGCGGCGTTTCCTGAAGAACGGAAAAATGATCGTTAGGCTCCTGTTAACTGGCTTGCTCCCT
>JAHEFT010000042.1 GCA_024640025.1 Chromatiales bacterium | reverse complement strand
TTTCTCATCAGCGAGTAGGCCTCACAGATCATCTGCATGTCGCCGTACTCGATACCGTTGTGCACCATCTTCACAAAATGACCGGCTCCGTCGTTGCCGAGCCACTCGCAGCAGGGCGAACCATCTTCAACCTTGGCCGCTATGGACTGGAAAATTTCCTTGACATGCGGCCACGCGGCAGCCGTCCCTCCGGGCATGATCGAAGGGCCTTTGAGCGCCCCCTCCTCGCCGCCGGAGACGCCGGTGCCAACGTACAGCAGGCCCTTGCTTTCCACGTAGGCCGTGCGTCGAATGGTGTCCGGAAAATGCGAGTTGCCGCCATCGATGATGATATCGCCTGGCTCGAGATGCGGGATGATGGATTCGATGAAGGCATCCACTGCAGCACCGGCCTTTACCAGCAGGAATACTTTACGGGGATGTTCCAACTTAGAAACCAGTTCCTCGATGCTATGACACCCGATGATGTTCTTACCCCTGGCGCGGCCGTCCATAAAGGCGTCGACCTTGCTGGTCGTACGGTTGAATACGGCAACCTGAAATCCGCGGCTTTCCATGTTCAGAACCAGGTTTTCACCCATAACGGCGAGACCGATAAGGCCGATGTCTGCTTTTGGCATTTTCTCTTTCCTCTAAATGGTCATAGCGGCATAGCCGCCGTCGACAATAATTTCAGTTCCCGTGATAAACGAACCTGCGCCGGAAGCCAGCAACAGCGTTGCACCGCCCAGTTCGTGCGCCTCGCCGAAGCGTTTCATCGGGGTGTGTCCCATGATGTCCCTGACGCGGTCCGGAGTCAGAATGCTGCGGTTTTGCTCGGCCGGGAAGAAACCGGGCACCAGGGTGTTGACCCTGACATTCTGCGTGGCCCATTCACGAGCCAGGTTTTTCGACAGGTTATGGACCGCCGCTTTGCTCATGGAGTAGGTGAATACCCGGGAAATTGGAATAACACCGGACATCGAGCCCACGTTAATGATCGAGGCCTCGATGCCGTTGTCGATAAAGTATTTTCCAAATACCTGGCAGGCGAGAAAGACTCCTTTCGCATTGATTTCGAATATCCGGTCGAATTCATCCCCGGGAATCTCCAGGAAAGGCGTCGCGGCATTCACGCCGGCTCCATTGACGAGAATATCGCACTTCCCCGATTTTTCGATAACCCCGGAGAGCAGGTTTTCGAGACCTGCCCGAGAGGAAACATCAGCGGCCACGAAGTAAGCACTGCCGCCTTCATGCGCAATCGATTCGATGCGTTCTTTTGCTTTGACCTCACTGCGCCCGACCAGTACGACTTCTGCGCCGGCCCTGGCCATGGTTTGGGCCATTTCACCACACAGGACACCGGTGCCGCCGATCACAACGGCGGTTTTGCCTTGAAGTGAGAACAAAGATTCTAAATACGACACAATTTTGATCCTTCCTGAACAATAGGATTTTACCGTCGAATGACGCTACCTTAACCGTTAATGCCACCGGTGGCAATATGATAATTTGCCACCGGTAGCAATATCGACTATCTTAGTAAGCCAGACACTATTCTAACCAACAAAATCATAGCACTGCGAAGCCTTGTTATCTGGCTTCGCGGAAACAAGCTGTTGGTCCAGGTGCTGACCTGAAGGAGATATGGGTGAAACTTGAAAAGTACAGCTTTGGTTTGGGCGACCGTTTCCTCCACCAGGGCCGGGCCCAGCTGGAGGCAATAATCCACGCGAAAAATGCAGGTGTGGATATTACCCCGGTCTGGAATAAATCAAACAGGGAACACCTGATAGTCGGCACTCAACCGGCCACCCTGAGGGAAGAAGCGGATAATGCGGTCACAGCGCTTGGCTGGCAGGGCAGCTACCGTGTGGATGCCGATCACATTAACCTGGCGACTGTTGACCGGTTCGTGGATTGCAGTGACTTTTTTACCCTTGATGTGGGGGATGCGATCGGCGAGCGAGCCAGTGATTCAGACATCGAGGCATTCATCGAGCGTCACAGCAAATACATAGGTACTTTGGAGATTCCCAACGCAGGCACATTCGAAGTCAGCAGGGAAATGATCGAAGCGGTTGCCGCTACTTTTCTCAAGGCAGTGCAGACAGCCGGAACGATTTATCGCCACATCGTGAAACACAAGGGCGGCAATTTCATTCCCGAAGTTTCCATGGATGAAACCGAAAACCCGCAGACGCCGCTGGAAATGTTTTTTATTCTCGCTGCGATCGCAGATGAAGGCATTCCCGCGCAAACGGTCGCTCCCAAGTTTACCGGCCGCTTCAACAAGGGCGTCGACTACGTCGGCGATGTTGAACAGTTTGAAAAAGAATTCAATGACGACCTGGCAGCCATCGCGTTTGCGATTTCGGAATTCAATTTGCCCGATAATCTGAAGCTCAGCATCCATTCAGGTTCGGATAAATTCTCCATCTACCGTCCGATCAGGAATGCCCTGAGGCGCACGGGTGCCGGAATTCACGTGAAAACGGCCGGCACAACCTGGCTGGAGGAATTGATCGGTCTCGCCGAGGCCGGCGGAGAAGGCCTGGCGATTGCCAAAGAGGTCTACATATCGTCGTTGAAACACATGGATGAATTGTGCGAACCCTACGCCACCGTGATCGACATCGATGCCAGCCGGCTCCCCGGAGCGGATGAAGTCAACGGCTGGAGCGGCGAACAATATGCAGCCGCGTTGCGTCACGACCGGGATAACCCGGCTTATAACCTGCATCTGCGCCAGTTGCTGCACGTTGGCTACAAGATGGCGGCGAAAATGGGCGACCGCTACTACGGCGCGCTGGTCAGGTTTGAACCAGATGTCTCACGAAATGTGACCGGGAACATATGGGAGCGGCATATCAAACCGCTTTTCATCGGCTAAACATACTCGCCAGGCGACGCGTGGCGAAACGGGCACCAGGAACATCACCCGGTGATTTAACCGAGTTTATACCCCTGTTTGGCCAGGCCATATGCCAGGTCACGGGATAGTTCTTCCGCCTCAGTCTGCCCTAAGCGCCCTTCGGCGACCAGAGTCGCCAGGAACCGGCAATCCATACGCCGCGCCACATCGTGACGCGCCGGAATGGATAGGAAGGCACGCGTGTCATCATTAAAGCCCACGGTGTTATAAAACCCCGCTGTTTCAGTCACCTGCTGACGGAAACGCAACATGCCTTCCGGGCTGTCATGAAACCACCACGGTGGACCCAGTTTCAGGCAGGGGAAATGGCCGGCCAGCGGCGCCAATTCGCGTGAATAGTTGGTTTCATCCAGCGTGAACAGGATGATATCCAGGCCCGCTTCGTTGCCGTACTTGTTCAGCAGCGGTTGCAGCCCGTCCAGGTAATTGACTGCGGACGGCACATCGGCGCCCTTGTCCCGGCCAAACTTTCGAAAGACCATCTCGTTGACATTGCGGCGCGCACCGGCATGGATTTGCATGACCATGCCGTCTTCCAGGCTCATACCGGCCATTTCGGTTAGCATTTGAGCACGGAAAAGCTCAGCATCAGCCAGTGATGCCTGGCCCGACAGGCAGCGGGAAAATAACGTTTCGCACTCCGCTTTGCTCAAATCTGCGGTGGCAGCGGTCGGATGGCCATGGTCGGTAGCGGTCGCGCCAAATTCACGAAAAGTGGCGCGCCGTGCGCGCATGGCGGCCAGGTAGCCGCTCCACTGGTGCGTGTCTTCTCCCGTCATCTCAGCCAGGCGCAAAACGTTTTCCCTGAAATCTTCGCGCTCCGGGTCCACCGCATCGTCCGGGCGGAACGTGGTAATGACGCGCCTGGCCCACTCCGTGCCGGCAATGGCGCGGTGATGGCGCAAGTCGTCCACCGAGCCTTCCGTGGTCGCCACCAATTCGATGTTGAAACGGTCCAACAGGGCGCGCGGGCGATAGGCATCGGTCTGCAATTCGGCCGAGATGTGATCATAGAAAGCATCGGCCGTGGCGACTGAGAAGGCCTCTGTCAATCCGAACACCTCGTAAAACACATGGTTCATCCACAGGTTCGAGGGCGTGCCCCGAAACAGGCGAAAGTTGGCCGCAAACAGCCGCCAGATCTTGCGCATGTCGGTCTCAACCGGACCGCCATCAATACGCGGGACGCCGAGGGATTCCATCGGAATTCCCTGGGAGTAAAGCATGCGAAAAACGTAATGATCCGGAACCAGGAACAGACTGGTCGCATCCCCGAAACACTCGTTTTCGGCAAACCAGGCCGGGTCCGTATGGCCGTGCGGGCTGATGATGGGCAAGTCCTTTACACCCTCGTACAAGCCGCGCGAAATTTTCCGCTGCAACGGGTCGGAGGAGAACAACCGGTCGGGATCAAGCAGATGTGTAGCCATGGATTTCATCTCTTCAATTAATTAGCTTTAGGCCAGTAGATCAGCACGGTTTGTAACAGGCTCGCCGTTAACCTTGACGTTCTCCAGAACCAGGCTATCCACGTGTGAAATTCGGGATGGCTGAGCCACCGAGTCAACCGTGACGTTGGTCAGCTTTACGTCGCGGATCGGCGCGTGTTCAAATCCGCGCAGGTCCATCACACGCTCCGCATTTCCGCAATGCACATCACGAATATCGATACCTTGCACAAGCGGTTTGTGAGGACCGTTCTCACCTTCTTCATAGAAAAAGTTGATAACGACCAAATCGCCCACGGTGCCGACTTCAATTTCCCGCACATTGAGGTTTTCCACGCCGCCACCGCGCAGGGCGTTGGTCTTGATTCGGATACCGCGTTCAAGGTCAGGACTGCTCATCCGGCAGTTCTCCACGAACACATTCCTGATGCCGCCGGACAGCTCACTACCCATGACAACGCCGCCGTGCCCGGCCCGCATTTCACAGTGGCTCACAATGATATTTTCCGACGGCACACCGACGCGTCTGCCATCCGCATTGCGTCCTGATTTGATCGCAATACAATCGTCGCCCGTGTCGAAAATGCAGTTCTCAATCAAAACGTCCTTGCAAGACTCTGGATCGCAACCATCGGAATTTGGCCCCATGCTGTGGCAAGTGACGCCACGCACCACGACACTGGTTGAGAGCACCGGGTGGATTAACCAGAATGGGGAATTGATGATAGTCACATCTTCGATCAACACATTTTCACAATCGTAGGTCTGGATGAACGGCGGCCTGAGATATGCGCCATCCGCATAGTAGCGACCCTCCGGCGGCACACCCGACTCTGCATCGGAAAACAGCTTTGTGCGCGCTGCGTTCTGATTGCGCCCGGATTCGTTGGATTTATCTTTCCCGATACCCTTCCAGGGCCACCAGTGAGTCTCGTCAGCACCCCCATCCAGGGTTCCCTCACCCGTTATGGCGATATCCGTTTTTCCAAAGGCATAAATCAGGGGAGAAAGCCCCATCAATTCCACTCCCTCCCAGCGGGTGAAGACGGCGGGCAGGTAGCGGTCGGGCTCCGGGATGAAAGATAGTTTCGACCCTTTTTCCAGGTGAAGGTTGATGCGGCTTTCGAGGTGCACGGGGCCGGTCGCAAATACACCGCCCGGGACGATTACGCGACCACCCCCGGCTGCGCTTGCTGCGCCGATGGCGTCCGCTATCGCCTGGGTGCAATCCGTCTGCCCGTCACCAACGGCATTAAAGTCTGTGATCACAAATTCCTGGTCGGGAATCTCTGGCATTTTGATTCGGGCACGGATCAGCTTTGCCATATCCCACCGCTCATCATCAGATACCTGGCCAATTGCCCACGCTGAAGGTGCAAAAGACGCAGCAGCAAGCATTTTAATTATTTCACGGCGTGATAAGACAAACATACAAGAACCCTTTTACAACCTGCTCATCCGAATTTTCATCGACCAACCTACAGAGTAATAGTAAATGCTACCGGTGGCAAACATCTGTGCAAATACGGGGATTGAAGAGGTTGCCGCTAAATGGATTTAGTGGAATCGCGTGTCACCAATGACGGGACCAGAGAGATCCCGACTCGCGCGTCGCTGTCCCGCCCGTCTATGGTGGCGATCAGCTTGGCCGTGGCCAACCTGGCCATTTCCCGCACCGGCCGGCGTATCGTGGTGAGCCTGGGTATAATCCTTGATGCCAGGATACTGTCATCAAAACCGACAACAGACAAATCATCCGGAACATTCAGGCCCAGGGCCTGTGCAGCATTGATTGCTCCCACGGCCATTTCATCGTTACTGGCAAATATGGCAGTGGGTGGAGTGGAACCTGCCAACAGCTCACGAGTACAAATCATCCCGGATTCAAAGGTGTAAGCACCCCGAGAAATCATGCTATCAGTGAGTTCGATTCCGTGTTTCCTCATCGTGTCACAAAAGCCCTCACGGCGCTCCCGGGTAGATTTCATACCTTTGGGTCCTGCGATATAACCGATGCGAGTGTGCCCCAACCCGATCAGATATTCCGTCATTTCAGATACCGCAGCACGCTCGTTGGAAATCACAACGTGGTCAGGTGTATCCAGCGCAACGGATGCCAAACGGACATAGTTCAGGTGTGCGTTACGAAGGGCGGCAGCAAGTTCGTCGTTTTCTGAAATCGGCGGCAGGATGAGTACGCCGTCTAACTTGGAACGGGTGACAAAATTGGCAGCCTCGTTTATCAGGCTGTCTGAATTCATATCGCAAGGATGGACCACCAGTTCATAACCAAATTCACGGCAAATACTGATTACGCCCCGTTGAACTTCTTCGACATAAAAAGCATCCGGATTGTCGTAGACCATTCCGAGTAAATAGGACCGTCTTGCCGCGAGACCGCGCGCCTGGGTATTGGGGCTGTAATTCAGCTCATCAATAATTTTTTGAATTCTTAAACGGGTCGTTTTACCCACTTTGGACGATTTATTGATGACACGTGATACGGTCCGTTTGGATACACCCGCCAACCTGGCAACATCGGTAATCGTAATTTTTTGATTCTTCATACTTATCCCGGAAAAGTCATCCCCTTCGTCCGCCAAATGGTACGTGATAATCGACGCCGGCTGTGAGTCATTTGATCGTCACCATACCAGCATGTTCAAAATACTTAAAAGCCGAAGCTTATATCAGGGATATCACGTCGCAGGTTTTCCCTCAGCAGCGGCCCCATGACAAACCCCAATATGTATCTGAAACACATCGAGTCAGCGGACAAGGGTTGTGACTTCGATTTCCTGAAACCGTCATTTGGAATGCCGGCGCGCGAACCCACGATCTACTGAAAACCCCACATAAACGACCCTGTCACGGCGCAACTTGACCCAAATCATATGTTTTGTGCCACCGATGGCAAAAAGTTGTTGCAATTTGTTTAAATTTTGTAAATCATGTGCGGAAGCTGGATGGAATTTCAATAAATTTGGGGAAAAACCCGGTCAAAACCAGCCGTCCACGACTGAAAATCATGCGCTGACATGAAATAAGGAGATGCACCAATGCTACATCAGTCAATTTTTAAATCTCGCTATCTGAATTACCTGTCCATAGGCGGCCTGCTGATCGCCCTGGGCTTCATTTCGCCAGCGGTGGCACAGGTCGTCGACCAGGACGAAGGTGCTGACGTATCGACCACCGGGGAGGCGTATGCCGAACCGACCGATGTTCTCGAGGAAGTCAAAGTCCTTGGTATTCGCCAAAGTTTGAGAGAATCCATCGCCTTGAAGCGCGATGCCGTTAACGAAAGAGACAGTATCGTCGCCGAGGACATCGGCAAAATGCCCGATCTCAACCTGGCTGAAGCTATCCAGCGTGTGCCGGGTGTGGCCATTACCCGCGAAGGTGGTGAAGGCCGCCAGGTTTCACTACGCGGCCTGGGCCCGGACTTTACACAAGTCACTCTGAACGGCATGGAAGTTCCATCCTCCACCGGTGGCCTGGACAGTTTTGGCGGCGTAAACCGCGGCCGCGCGTTTGACTTCAACGTCTTTTCCGCGGAACTGTTCACTCGAATTGACATCAACAAGACATCTCTTGCTTCCATTGAAGAAGGCGGTATAGCCGGTTCCGTTCAGCTGTATACGTCGCGCCCACTGGACAATCCCGGCTTTCATGCTTCGGCCTATGGCCAGATCGGTTACAACGATTTATCGAATAAGTGGGATCCAAAAGCAACAGCGTATTTGAGTAACACGAATGCTGCGGAAACCGTCGGCTTTATCCTGACCGCCGCATACACTGAACGCACAGCGTGGCAGGATGGTTTCGGAACGGTACGCTGGGCGGTGCCCGATGGGGGCGGTTATGACGGTAACAACTCGGAACTCAGTGATGAAACGGTGAATTCGGTATGGTATCCGCGCCTGCCGCGCCAGGACAGCTTCCATCACAACCAGAAGCGCCTGGGCGCCAGTGCCGCTGTGGAGTTTCGCCCGACCGACGACCTCGAATTTGGCCTGAACTGGGTCTATTCGCATTACGAAGCGACCACCGACTCCTATAACTCTTTCGCGGAATTTCGCCGCAGTGGTTCCTGGGGCTATCCCAACATCACGCCAAATTCCGTCACATTGGACCCGGGCGGCGACTACGCGGTGGCCGGTAATTTCGATGGAGTTGGCCTGCGCACGGAAAGCCGTCAGAACGCCGATGATACGAATTTCAATCAGATCACCGGTGATTTCAGGTGGAACATCAACGATGATTTCACAATGACCGGCATGATTGGCCGTGCAACGTCCAAGTTTGACGACGACTACTTTCGCGTAAACATTGAAACGCCACAGCCGGGAACGAACTTCTCGTATGATTTCACAGGCAATCCGGATGTGGCTGCCATCAACTACGACATCGATGTCTCCGATCCCGCCAATTTCGAGATCCTGACCAATGACACCATCCGCCAGTATGGGGTTGACCGCACGAACGACACCTACCGGCTGGATTTTGTCTGGGACATCAACGACGAAAATGTATTGAACTTCGGCGCCATTTATAACGACCGCGAGGTGGACAGCACGCAATACAACTGTTCGACCTGCCCGGATCAGACGGATACCGCCGGCCTGGGCAAGGTGTACACTTTCGATGACGCCGGAGGCTACGGCAGCGCCACGGAACTGGACTTCTGGGTCCTGGATTTTGCCAAAGCCAGAGCTGCCTACGGTCCAAGTTATGTATTGACTCAAGGTACCGGCGATCAGACATGGAACGTGCGAGAGAAAACTACCGGCGGCTATGTTGACTACAACCTGACTACCGAACTGGGCGGGCACGGTTTTCGCCTGAACATGGGCGTTCGCTACGTGGATACGAAAGTCACGGCCCAGGGTTGGGTCGGTTCCGGCATCTCCAATACCGAGAAAAACGACTACGACAACTGGCTGCCTTCGCTGAATATCGCGTTTGACGCCACGGAAGATGTGGTTCTTCGCGGTGCATTGAGCCGTACGATGACGCGCGCCGGTCTCTCCAGCCTGGCGCCGAGCAAGTCATATTCCGACGTGAACTTCACGGTAAGCGGCGGCAACTCCCAGTTGGAGCCCCTGGTATCTGACAACATCGATCTTTCCGCGGCATGGTATTTCACGGAGCAAGCGGTGGTTTCCGTTGCCTGGTTCCACAAGAAAATCAAGAGCTTCATATCGTCACCATCAACGGAAGAACCCTTGCGCCTTGTTGATTATCCCGGCGTTGCGCGGGTTTACCCGGATCAACCCCAATTGTTGGATCCAAGCCTGATCTGGACCTACAGCACCTCGGCCAATACCGACGGCACCAAACTGGATGGTTGGGAAATCGCCTATCAACAGGCGTTCACCAATTTGCCGGGTTTCTGGGGCAACTTCGGTTTTATCGGTAACTACTCCTGGGTGGATGCCACGACCGAGGTCATCCGCAGCGGCGAGACGGTTACGGTGCCCCTGGAGGGCCTGTCGCCTCATTCCTGGAATGCGACCCTGTACTACGAAGTGCCCGAATGGGGTGTGCGCGTTGCCGTTAATAACCGCGATGATTACATTACGGACAATACCGGTAGCAACGGAAACATCTCCCACGGCACCACAGGCCCGACTCACATCGACATGAGCGCTTTCTGGAACCTTAACGACAATTGGGCGTTGACGTTCGAGGGCATCAACCTGACGGATGAGTACGAGCGCTTGTATACCACCGGTGACGGTACCCTGAACCTGGTGCGCGAATATAACCACACGGGACGATATTTCTACCTTGGAGCCCGTTACCAGTTCTGATCCCTGTCTGTGCCCCTTTGAAACCTCCGACTGGCCCCGCCAGTCGGAGGTTTTTTTATAGAAAATGGAAACCCATGCCGCAGATACAGGCGTTGTATGTTACCGGTTTTTTTAAAAAGTGCTACCGGTGGCAACTCAAGTCATTTATCATCTTAGGGATAACTGTCGATACCCCGGCGGATGTATTGTTCATATTCGTACACCCGACCAGGAGAAAGGTGCATGTGCATTAAATTGAAACAATTTTTTCAAATGATATTGATTCCATTGAGCCTGATGCTGGCTTCCTGTGGGCCCAAGGATAGCGTCACTGTTCTGAAGCTAGGACATGCTCTCGAGACGGGCAGCTCTGTGCACAAGGGCATGATGCACATGGCCGAACGCCTGGATTATTACTCAAACGGTCAGATGAAAATCGAAATCTACCCGAGCAGCCAACTGGGTTCGGAGCGGGAGCTGGTGGAACTGCTGCAAATTGGCAGTCTCGCGATGACCAAGGTTTCTTCCAGCCCGCTGGAGAGTTTTGTCCCCGAGATGAAAATCTTCAGCCTGCCCTATGTATTCCGGGATCAGGCCCATTACCAAAAAGTCCTGGCGTCAGAGATCGGCAAATCCCTGTTGCTGGCTCCTGAAAAAGTTCGTTTGCGCGGGATGGGATACTACGACGCCGGCAGCCGCAGTTTTTACACGGTGGATAAGGCAATCAACAGCCCTGCTGACCTGAAGGGATTGAAAATCCGCGTGCAAAAAAGCCAGACATCCGTCGATATGATCGCCGCCATGGGCGGCGCCGCCACTCCGATCTCCTGGGGTGAGCTTTATACGGCGCTGCAGCAAGGTGTGGTCGACGGGGCCGAGAACAACCCGCCCAGCCTGTATCTTTCCCGCCAGTACGAGGTATGCAAGTATTACATCCTGGATGAACACACAGCTGTTCCCGACATCCTGTTGATGAGCCTGCACATCTGGGAAGGCCTGAGCCCTGAACAGCAAGGCTGGTTGCAACAAGCCGTTGATGACAGCATCGTCTACCAGGGACAGCTCTGGGAACAGGCCAGTAATGAAGCCCTGGCCGCAATTGAGGCCAGCGGCGTCGAAATCATCCGCCCGGACAAGACGCCTTTTATTGAGGTCGTCAAGCCAATGAAAGCCAAATACAAAAATACTCCGATCGGTGAACTTCTTGACGCCATCGCAGCACAGTAGAGGAAAAAGATGATCAAACTCCTGGATAAGCTGGTTAGAGGATTGGTGATGCTCTGCATGGCGCTGATGGTGGTGGTTGTCACCTGGCAGGTGCTGTCCCGTTATTTGCTGGCAGATCCCAGTCCCTGGACCGAGGAAGTGGCCCGGATGCTGTTGATTTGGGTGGGCTTATTCGGAGGGGTATACGCCTATCGTGAGAAAGCGCACCTGGGGCTGGATCTTCTCTATCAGAAAGTCGGGGATGTGGGTAAACGCCGGCTGGACGTGATCACAGACATCTGCTGCGGCTTGTTTGCGCTGACGGTTCTGATCCTGGGTGGCGGATCGCTGGTAAAACTGACCTGGGAACTGAACCAGACAACAGCCGTTCTGGGCATCCCCATGGCCTGGGTTTACACCGTTTTGCCGATCAGCGGCGTGTTGATCGTCTATTACAGCATCGCTTCGATTCTTGGAAACCGGGCGGAGGAAATCTCATGACCGTTGCAGTCCTCCTGATCGTCTTCGTGGCGTTGCTGGCACTGGGCGTACCGATTGCTTTTTCCATAGGCATAGCCACTGTCGCAACCATGCTGGTTTCTGTCGACGTGTTGCCTGCATTCACCACGGTGGCGCAGCGTATGGCGGGAGGGTTGGACAGTTTTGCACTGCTGGCCATACCGCTTTTTATCCTGTCCGGCCAACTGATGGGGCAAGGCGGGATAGCACACCGCCTGATTGACTTTGCGAAAGCCGTGGTGGGCATGCTGCCGGGCGGACTGGCATTCGTAAACGTTATTTCATGCGCCCTGTTCGGAGCTATTTCCGGCTCTGCCGTTGCCGCCACCTCGGCTATTGGCAGTTTCATGATGCCAACGATGGAAGAGGACGGCTACCCGAGGGAATTCAACGCGGCACTGACGGCGGCGGCTTCCACAACCGGCCTGCTCATCCCGCCAAGCAATATCCTGATTGTTTTTGCGGTAGCAAGCGGCGGCGTGTCAATTTCAGCCCTTTTTGTGGGTGGCTATTTGCCTGGTATTTTGGTGGCATTGGGCCTGATGGCGGTCTCTGCGATCTATGCTCGCAAATACAAATTTCCCGCCGGGGAACGGGTAAAGTTTTCTGTCGTTGTCGAGAAAACCGTCGCCGCCCTGCCTAGCCTGTTCCTGATCGTGGTGGTGATCGGGGGAATCCTGGGCGGTATTTTCACGGCAACGGAAGCCGGCGCCATCGCCGTTCTGTACGCCATGGGCCTGTCGGTTTTCATCTATCGGGAAGTCAAGCTTTCCGGGCTTTTGAACATCTTGTTGAAAGCCACGCGAACCACAGCCATCGTCATGTTGCTGATCGCCACATCAATGGCCATGTCCTGGATCCTGGCTTTTGAGAACATTCCGGCAATAGCGGCCGAAACCCTGCTGGGTCTCAGCGATAATCCCCTGGTGATCCTGCTGATCATCAACCTGATTCTGTTGCTGGTCGGGGCGTTTCTGGACATGACGCCGGCGGTATTGATTTTCACACCCATATTCCTGCCCATTGCCGTTGCACTGGGTATGACGCCTCTGCACTTTGGCATCATGATGGTACTCAACCTGTCGATTGGGCTTTGCACCCCACCTGTCGGAAGCGTTCTGTTCGTGGCCTGTGCTGTGGGGAAAACGCGGGTTGCGGAAATTGTTCGACCCCTGATGCCAATGTACGCCGCCATGTTCCTCGCCCTGCTGGCAGTCGCCTACATACCGGGAATCAGCGAGTGGCTGCCCCGCGCCTTTGGCCTGATTGAATAAGGAAAACGCCATGAAGAAAGCCCTGTTTCTTTTCGCCCTGCCGATCGTTCTTGCGGCTTGCGATAGCGCCACTGACAAAGCGGAAACTACGCCCGCCGCGGTGACGCCAGCGCCCCCGTCCACAGTGATGTCGGAATCAATTGCGTCGCTTGAAGTGTCCAACCCCTCCGAATTTGCGCGGCCTGATGCACTGGTTACGCTTTCATTGAACGAACTGGGCGTCACAACCGGCCCATTGCAGGTGTGGGAAGGCAATAACGCGATCCCCACACAACTGCTGGATAACGACGGTGACGGCGAACCCGACCGGCTGATGTTTCTTGCCGCGCTCGATGCAGCAGCTGTCCACAACTTTGTCATCGACAGGAGTGAAGAGGAATTGACTCTGCCCTCACGCACACACGCGGAAGTGTCGATCAAGGAAGGCGGAGAATGGCAGGAGCAGGTCTATGTCGGCGGAACATTCCGTAATGTAGATCAAGTGACCACCCCGCCCCAGTATACGGATCACAGCGAGTATATTCGCTATGAAGGACCTGGCATCGAGAGCGACAAAGTCGGTTATCGGGTCTACCTTGACTGGCGCAACGGCTTCGACATTTTTGGCAAGAAAACGGCTGACATGGTGCTTCAGGACGTGGGCCAGGACGGCTATGACAGCTACCACGAAATGTCTGACTGGGGCGCCGACATTTTGAAGGTGGGCCAAAGCCTGGGCATGGGCGGCTACGGCGCCTGGGACGGCGTCAAAACCATATTGGTCTCCGATGTAGCTGAGCGGTCCGCCACCATCAGGTCGGACGGCCCCATCTATTCATCCCTGGATATCGACTACCTGGGCTGGAATACCGGCACAACTGTCGTTGACATGAAAGCCACGCTATCCATGCAGGCAGGCAGCCCGATGGTCGACGTCAATCTAAAGACCTCTGCCCCGTTGGAAAATCTTGCCATAGGCCTGGTCGCGCATCCCGGGACTGAATTGATCATGGGTGACCTGGATATCACCGGTGAAGCCTGGAGTTACATGGCAAGTTTCGGCCCGCAGACCCTGTTTGAAGACAACCTGGCCATGGTGGTTCTGTTCCGAAAGAAAGACCTGGTCGAACAAACCCGCGACGAAAGCAGTTACGTGCTGATCATGCAGCCGCGCGGGACGGAACTTTCCTATGCCTTTGGCGCCCTGTGGTCAGGTCAGCCAGGCGGTATTCAAACGCGTGAACAACTGGATGTCTTCCTTGCGGAGGAGGTCGAACGGCGCACGATACCGCCACGCATTCGCCTGAAAACGGAAGCGTTCCGGGCGTTGAGTGCACTTGGCCCGCTGGAGGTTTCAACACGCCTGGCCGGAACGGAAATGAACCGGCGCGGGGATAGCCTTGCCTATGGAGGCTGGGATGTGGTGAACGCAAACGCCAGTAAATGGTCCTACACCACGGGTCTCCTGATGCAGGCGCTGGACGATCTGTCGCTGGCCACGGGTGACGCCGTTTTTGCAGAATATGCCAAGCGCACAATGGACAGCTACCTGGGTGACGACGGCATCATCCATACCTACGAACCTGAACAATTCAACATTGACCAGATCAATTCAGGAAAAATGTTGCAGCGCCTTTATGCCAAAGAAGGTGATCCCAGATATCGCGCGGCAATTGAGACCCTCGCCGCACAGCTGGCCGATCATCCCCGCACCTCTGAAGGCGCATTTTGGCACAAGCAACGCTACCCGCATCAACTATGGCTGGACGGTGTGTACATGGGAATGCCCTTTTGGGCCGGCGTCGGTGTCATGGACGGTGACGAGGAGAAAGTGGAAGAGGCTGCGCGGGAGTTTTCCATTGCCCGGTCGCATCTGCGCGATCCCGTTTCGGGACTGTATTACCACGCGTGGGATGAAGCCAGGCAGCAGGAATGGGCCGATCCGGAAACCGGCCGGTCGCGCTATGTCTGGGCGCGTGGGTTGGGTTGGTACGCCATGGCATTGGTGGACATACTGGACGTAATACCGGCAGAAAATACAGGGCTTCGCGCACCGCTGCTCGCCATCATTCCGGAGCTGGCGGATAGCCTGGTCCAGGCCCAGGACGCCTCGGGGGTGTGGTACCAGATCATGGATATGCCGGATGCCCTGGGCAATTATCTGGAAGCCTCAGGATCTGCAATGTTTACCTATTTCCTTGCAAAAGCGATCAACCGGGGCTATCTGCCTGATACCTACATGGAAGCGACACAAAAAGCCTATGCAGGACTGGTTAACGAATTTGTTTCTGTATACGCTGACGGTTCCTTCCACCTGACCAATATTTGCGAGGTCGCCGGGCTGGGTTACGGCCGTGACGGAAGCTACCGATACTATATGAGTGAACGGGTCGTCGAAGACGATCCCAAGGGACTCGCACCTGCCATTATGGCGGGTGTCCAGGTGTCCGAATTATTTAATTGAACTGAACGGAACAATGATATGACTGTTAACTATACCGAACGCTACGCTGTACACCCCGATGATTTCGAGACTTACAACAATGCCCGCTTGAGGGAAAATTTTCATGTCGGCGGGCTGTTCAAGCCCGGTGAGATCAACCTGGTCTACACCCTGATAGACCGTTTCATCGTAGGCGGCGCATGTCCTGCCGGCAATCCGCTGACGCTTGCGACCATCGACCCTTTGAAGTCCCGGAATTTTCTGGACCGGCGTGAACTGGGTGCGATAAACGTAGGCGGGCCAGGTCGTATAACCGTAGACGGGTCAAGCTATGACATTGCCTATAAGGAAGCCCTTTATGTGGGCGCCGGGTCAAAAAACGTTGTATTTGAAAGTACCGACGCCAGCAACCCGGCCAGGTTTTACCTGAACTCCGCCACGGCGCACAAAAGCTATCCGGTAAAAAAAGTAGGCCTGGCTGACGCAGTCAAAGTAGAGTTGGGTTCGTTGGAAACCTCCAATCATCGTGTCATCAACAAACTGATGGTGCACGGGGTGGTTGAAACCTGCCAACTACAGATGGGCATGACCGAATTGAAGCCGGGAAGTGTCTGGAACACCATGCCGGCCCATACCCATAACCGCCGCATGGAAGCTTATTTCTATTTTGAAGTGCCGGAAGATCAGGCCGTATGCCACTTCATGGGTACGCGCGAGGAATCCCGCCACATCTGGATGGCGAACAACCAGGCGGTCATTTCGCCCACGTGGTCCATGCACTCAGGTGCGGGGACATCCAACTACACCTTTATCTGGGGTATGGCCGGGGAAAATCTGGACTATGACGACATGGATAAAATCCACCCGGCAGACTTCACATCATCGGAGGCGTAACCGTGTCCAAGAGTCTTTTTGACCTCAACGGTAAAGTGGCACTGGTGACCGGCGCTACCCATGGTCTCGGCATGGCCATGGCCATGGGTCTCGGTGAAGCGGGCGCCGTTATCGTGATCAATGATCGTAAAAGCGATGACAATATCGCCGCAGCGATTGATCAGTACAAGAGCAGGGGAATCACTGCCCATGGCTACCGCTTCGATATCACCGATGAACCAGGTGTCGAAGCAGCCGTGGCCAGGATTGAGAAGGAAGTCGGCCCAATCGATATCCTGGTGAACAACGCAGGGATCATCAAACGTGTGCCGCTGCTGGAAATGCCCACAGAGGATTTTGAGGAGGTCATCCGGATCGACCTGACGGGTGCATTCGTGATGAGCAAACCGGTTGTCAAATCCATGATCGAGCGCGGTGGCGGGAAAGTCATCAATATCTGTTCCATGATGTCGGAACTCGGACGGGATTCTGTGGGCGCCTACGCCGCGGCAAAGGGCGGTCTGAAAATGCTGACCCGCAATATGGCAACTGAATGGGCAAAGCACAACGTGCAGGTAAACGGCATCGGCCCCGGGTATTTTGCGACCAGCCAGACCGCACCCATCCGCGTGGACGGCCACCCTTTCAACGACTTTATCATCCAGCGCACTCCGGCAGGCCGGTGGGGGGAGCCAAGCGACCTGGCGGGCACGGCCGTGTTTTTGAGTTCGCGGGCAAGCGACTTTGTGACTGGCCAGGTGGTCTACGTCGATGGCGGCATACTGGCGACTATCGGTAAACCGGCGAACGAATAAGATTGAAATCTTTCAGGGGCAAGAGACCATGAATCGTAACTCCCGGCCCATAACACGCCGAAACTTCATCGCTACCGGCAGCGCACTTGGCGCCGGAGCTGCCCTTGCCAGCTCGCCCTTTGGATTCACACTGGCGGGCGGGCGCAAAATCCGCCTGGCCCTGGTCGGCACCGGTATTCGCGGCGTGAAGTTCTGGGGGCAGTTTATTCAGAAAAACTACGCTGATGTGGCCGAATTTGCAGGCCTGTGCGATATCAATCCCGGCCGGTTGGCGTTTGGTAAATCTTATATCGGGGTTCCGGACTGCCCGACCTTCAGCAATTTTGACGAGATGCTGGCGGTGGCAAAACCCGATTTGGTTATGGTGGCCACCGTCGACAGCACCCATGATGAATTCATCATAAAGTCACTGGCTGCCGGCATTGACGTGGTGACCGAAAAACCCATGACCACCACCTCTGCCAAGTGCCAGCAAATAGTCGACGCGGCCAGGAGCTCCCCCGCCCGGCTGATCATGGGATTCAACTATCGTTACGGCTCGGTCTTCACCAGGGTAAAAGAATTGCTTTCGGAGGGGTCCGTTGGCGACGTGACCTCAGTTGATTTCAACTGGTACCTGAACAACTACCACGGGGCGTCCTATTTCCGGCGCTGGCACGGCATTCGCGAAAAAAGCGGTACCCTCTTATTGCACAAGGCCGCCCATCATTTTGACCTGCTGAACTGGTGGATCGGATCCGACCCTGTCGAGGTACACGCTTACGGAGCACTGGAACACTACGGCCACAACAACGCGTTCCGTGGCGCGCGTTGCTCAGGCTGTGAGCACAAAGCGAACTGTGCGTATTTCTGGGACATATCCCAGGACCAGATGGCGATGGACCTTTACATGGCGAATGAACAGCATGACGGCTATATCCGTGACGGCTGCGTGTGGCGCAAAGAGATAGACATCTTCGACAAAATGGCCGTACAAATCAGGTATGCCAACAACGTGCAGGTGGCCTATTCGCTCACCACCTATTCACCGTACGAAGGGTTCCGCCTGGCTTTCAATGGCCAGCAGGGCCGCCTGGAAACATGGGAAGGCGTTCCCTCCCTGATGGAAGTTCAGGAGGATCAATCGAGGGTCTACGAGAAAGAAATGGATCACGCATCTCATGCGGACGCGGCACTTGCCTATCACGAGATCATCACACAGCCAAACTTTGGGGAGTTCCAGCGGATCAGGCACCCTTTCGTACGCAAGGCTCATTGGGGCGGTGACCCTGTCATGATGGATGAAATACTACGCGGTATTATCGCCAATCCCGGCCTGCACCAGGGCTCTGATTACCGTGACGGCGCCATGGCTGTTTTGATCGGCATCGCGGCGCGACAGAGTATTGATGAAGGGCGCGCAATCCGGATCGAGGAGTTAACGGATCTCACCCCGCAAAAGGATAAATGGGCTTAGTCCAGCAGCGCCATTTCAGCGGCGGCCAGCAGGAATGACCCTATCCCGTGGGCATCATCCCTGACCCGATCGGTCGACACGTAGTACTCATATGACCCGTCACGGTACGGAGTGCCGCCAAGACCTGCGCTGCGGCAAACATCGTTGACGTGCACTGTCCCGTCTTCATCGGTCGCTATGATTTCCCTCAGTAGACCGTCATAACCCTGTTTTGCAAAGGCAAGGTATTCGCCGCCCAACACGCCCAACCTCACCCCCTTGGCGATCGAGTACGTAAACATGGCGGATCCGGATGCCTCCAGCCAGTTGCCTTCACGCGCACCCTGATCCGGGACCTGGTACCACAACCCACTGTCATCCTGGAACGGGATCAGCGCGTCTGCCAGACGAGTCAGGATTCCTTCCAGTATTTCATGCCCCTCATGCCCTTCTGGCAGGTGTTCTAAAGTGTCCACGATAGCCATTGCATACCAACCCATTGCGCGCGACCAAAACCCCGGGGAGAGGCCTGTGACAGGGTCTGCCCATGGCTGCAGAGCGCTTTCGTCCCAGCCGTGATACAGCAGCCCTGTGTTTGGATCGCGTGTTTTTTGCTCGATGACCGCGAACTGGCTGACGATGTCATCGTAAACCGCCGGATCGTTGCCAAATGACTTTTCGTAGTTGGCAAAAAATGGTTGGCCCATATACAAGCCGTCCAGCCATATCTGCCATGGATATTTGAGCTTGTGCCAAAAACCACCGGTATGCGTTCGCGGCTGCCATTCCAGTTGCTTCCGCAACTGATCCATGGCGAGTTTGTAGCGCGGCTCTTTCGTTTGGTCATACAGGAAGAACAGCATCCTTCCTGCGTTAATGGAATCGATATTGAATTCGGTGATTGAAAACGATTCGATGTGACCCTCGGCATCGATAAAATGATTGGCATATTTCTGAATATAGGCGGCGTACGCGGGATCACCATTGTGCTTGAACAATTGCTCCATCCCCAGCAGGACCAGGCCATGTGTATAGCTCCAGCGATACTCGCCGTCTGACTTGCGCATCAACCAGGGCTCGGGAAATTGCTCCATTTGCTGATTAGCGAGACGGATCGCCACCGTTTTGTCAGTGCTTTCTTGATCAGCCCAAACGGGTAAGGCGGGAGTGAGCAGTACCAAGCCGAAAAACAGGACTGAGTTGCGAATGAAAATCGAACGTGTCATGGAGTGAAATTCCTTGCTTTCCAGAATGCAATCTGTACCCCCATCGATCATACTTGATTTTTATACTCCCACCGATTTAGCGGGAATTTTCATGCGCCAATATAAACCCGGAAGCCTGTTGATTTTTTGTTCGATCGCAGCACTTTCTCTTTCCACGGGTTTTGCTGAAGCAAAATCATGGCTTACCCCGGAAGAAATAATTTCGGCGATTGAACTCCCCAACATTCCGGATAAAAACTTCAACATAAAAGACTTTGGCGCCAGGGCTATCGAAGGGAATGACAGCCTTCCAGCGATCAAGGCCGCCATCGAAGCCGCAGTTCAGGCCGGCGGCGGCAAGGTGATTGTTCCCGAAGGGCTTTGGTATGTGAAGGGACCTATCCACCTCAAAAGTAGAATAGACCTGCACCTGGCGAAGGGCAGCCGTCTGTTGTTTTCCGAGCACCCGGAAGATTATTTACCGGCAGTCCTTACGACCTGGGAAGGCACGGAACTCTATTCCTATTCACCATTGGTTTACGCGGCAAATGTTCAGGACGTAGCGATTACTGGCGAAGGCATATTGGACGGCAATGAAAACAGCCATTTCAAAGAGTGGCAAATGCAGCAAGAAGACGATATGCAGCGCTTACGTAACATGGGCGCTACAGGTGTTCCCAGGGAAAAGCGCGTATTTGCCGAAGGCACGCATCTGCGCCCCGCCCTCCTCCAATTTTTCAGCGCCGAGCGAGTGCTACTTGAAAACTACACCATAGTTAACTCGCCCTTCTGGATAAACCATCTGGTATACACCAAATCGGCGACAGTGAGAGGCCTTAAAGTCGATAGCCACTTCGCGAATAATGACGGCCTCGATATTGAATCAAGCCAACTGGTACTGGTTGAAAATAATTGGTTCCGCACCGGCGATGATTCCGTCGCGATCAAGTCCGGGCGCGATCTCGATGGTCGCACTATTGGCATACCCAGTAAAGATATTGTGGTACGAAACAACGATATGGGTGGAGAAGATGGTATTGCATTGGGAAGTGAGATGTCAGGCGGGGTCAGCAACGTGCATTTCATTGATAACATACTGCGCAAAGGCGTTTCTGCAATACGTTTCAAATCCAACCTGGATCGCGGAGGACTGGTGGAACACATTCGCGTCAGCAATTTCGAAATAGAATCTTTCGAAACGCTCTTTTGGTTTCAATTGAATTACCCTGGCGAACTTGGCGGAAATTTTCCATCGACCTATCGTGATATTGTTTTCAAAAATTTTAAAGTCGAAGAAGCGGGGATCTTTCTTGAAGTGCACGCACCTGCGGCAGCACCGTTGGAAAACGTGAAATTCATCGAAATTCAGGTCAAAAAAAACACGACACCACTTATTTTGGAAAACGCCAGAAATCTCGAGTTCTCAAACGTGAGAATTGGTTCGCAAACCATTAATGGAAAAATCGACTGGTCCCAATGAATTCAGTCTACTTCCCGAATCTTGAGTGAAAAATCCTCTACGCCTCTTTGTGTTCTTTTTACAGGCTGAATGGTTCCGTCATCGTTGAAATACAGATATTCTGCGGTGACATGTCGTTGTGTCTTTTCACATTTGGAATTGATATTCAGCCACCGGTGATAAAACAAAATCCACTGGCCTTTATACTCGACAATTGAGTGGTGGTTATTACCGTTTTCCTCCTCCATGATAACCCCCCGATACTGCCATGGACCTTTGGGGGATCTGCTCGTGTAATAAGTTAAAACCCGGTTGTTTTCCGGCATCGTGAAGTAGTAAATAGCGTTCCTTTTAAAGACCCATGGCCCTTCCATTTTGGGCTCGTAACCGCCCATGTCCATTTTATAAAAATCGCCTTTTACACTCAGCAAGTCGTCTGCCATTTCAGCAACTGAGTAATCGCTGTTTGTTCCGTGGAAATAGAGATAGGCCTTGCCATCATCGTCTATAAACAAAGCTGGATCATTCGCATAGGGCTCTCTCCACAACGGCCCGCCAATGGCATCGTGAAACGGCCCGGTCGGCGAATCGCTGACCGCAACACCAATCCCCATCCACTTGGTACTTTTTTCCGGATTTTGACGGTCCTTGACGCCCGTACCAGCAGGAAAAATCAAATAATATTTGCCGTTTTTGTAGGCAGCATCCGGCGCCCAGGCATAATTATCCGCCCAGGTCAGATCATCCACCGAGAGACCGGGGCCATGGTCTGTCCAATTGACCAGATCACTGGATGAAAAAGTGTGCCAGTCTTTCATCCAGAAATCCTCTTGGCACTCTTCGTCGTGAGAGGTGTAGAGGTACATCCTGCCATCGTCCCACACATGACCGGAGGGGTCGGCCGTCCTGATGTTGCTTCCAAAGTTGAGCGGATTCTGTGCAAAACAAACCGTCATACCGCTCAAGATGCAGATCAACGTCGATAGGAGCAGGTACTTTTTCACCATTTGTCCTTCATGCTGGCCGGTTTCAGCAGGGTCACTGCCATATCATTGTAAGGCGTCGGAATTTTCAACTTTATACCGCGATCAACAATCACTGCATTGCGCTCGCGCCGATAATGATCATTTCAGACGCCACTTATTCCCTGCTGCGCACTCTGAACCATTGATCTTCGCCGTCTCTTGTGAGCAGATGCCCGGTGGTGAATGACTGGGATTCCCCGGCAGTGAGCTGACGGCTCCAGCTCACGCGTTTGTCGGGCGCGGCGCCTTCGCCGCTGCTCTGGTATTCGGCATAAAGCGCGGTTTCATGGGCGGCTTGTTTTTCCCAATCATGCCATCCGGCGGGAAGAACATGCGGACCCATGTAGCAATTGAGAAAAACCGTTTGCGCGTATATGCGCCAGGGGCGGCCCAGGTACACCTCGCTCACACCGGCATCAGCGGTCAGGCGGGAGTCAATGAAAACCAGGCCGGCGCTCTGGCCCTGGAATGTCGAGGCTGCTGTAATGTAGGAGTCGGCTTTGGAGTGAATCTCACACTGTTCGAATACCGCCAGTGCGCCGCCAAAGATGAAATCCACCGTGCCTTCAATATAACAATCCCGAAAAAGCACGCGGTTGTTTTCTCCACCGACATAGACTGAATCCTGATCCCCGCGCACGACCACACGCTCAAACAACACACGGTCCGCATTCACGCTCAGTGCAATGGCTTGCCCCACGGGTCCAGCACTGTTTTCAACAGTCAGATCACCCGCATAAAAGTCATCGGCCTCGACACTCAGGCTGGCAGTGTGAAAAGTAGAGTTGCGGCCCATCTGCATCTTGTCGAAGTGATCGCCCCAGCGGATCACTGTCTTGTCCCGACCCGCGCCCAGAATCGACAGGCGGGTGTTCCAGCTCCAGACCACGACTTTTTCAGTATAGATGCCGGGGCCTACAACAATACGTATGTCCTTATCAGGAAAAGATTTCGTTGCGTTGATGGCAGATTGGATGGAGCGGAAATCGCCGCTGCCATCCAGCGCAACCGATATTTCGGTTCGGAAGTCTGCTGCCCCGGAGCAGCTAAATATACCGAGGATAAGTGCAATATAAACTCTAAATATCATGATCTTGAAAGGGATAATTAAAAATTTTGTAACTAGTTTTATTCAATATTCCAATTTCAAATGTTTTGGATCTGGAATGCGTTGCCTTGAAGCCAGCGGATGCTGGCGTATTTTCAGTTCTTTTAACACCAATTGTGCGACTTCACGGGCACCGAGTCGATTCAGGTGCGTGTTGTCACGCACTCCATAGGGATAGTTGGGGTGGGTGTCCGGCGGAATATGCAAAAAGCGGACTGCGGAATCCCTATCGCCCATCTGCTGGAAGTAATCGCGGGTTACCAAGTCCATATCGATAAATTCAACATTCGTTTTCTTTGCAACCTCGATACATAACGGCGTGTACACATGAGTCTGTTCAAGAACGCCGCGATCATTAAAATGGCGACGGGTGATGGGGCTTAACAGTATGGGTTCTGCTTCACGCACGCGCGTTTCTTCGATAAACCGGGTCAGGTTCGCTTTGTATTGTTCAGGGGGAGTATAACGATCAGTTTTTTGTTCTACTTCATCATTGTGACCGAATTGAATAATCACATAGTCGCCAGGCTCCAGATCATCGAGAATGCTGGCCCATAGACCTTCTTCAATGAAGGTTCGGGTACTTCGACCATTCCTGGCGTAGTTTTTTACT
>JAHEFT010000041.1:20607-24686 GCA_024640025.1 Chromatiales bacterium | reverse complement strand
TGCGATGGTTGCCTATGCGATCTATTCCGGGGCAGATCAACCGTTAACTCTGGGCCTGGTCGTCTTCCTGGCCATGACGGGCGCCTGTGTCGCCAGTGGCATGACGGGTGTGCTGGTGCCCTTGACCCTGCAGAGACTGGGTGCCGATCCGGCCACTGCCTCGAGTATTTTCCTCACAACAGCAACCGATGTAGTTAGCATGGGTCTGTTCTTGTGGCTCGCCAATATGCTGGTACTTTAAACCATGAGAAAAACTGCAGCCTGGCTGGTTCGCCATGCACTGGAACAGATCGGGGTCCGCTACACGTTCGGCATTCCAGGCGTTCATAACATCGAGCTATACGACGAGCTGAATGAATCTGAATCCATTCAGCCGCTGCTGGTCACGCACGAGGTTGGTGCCGCGTTCATGGCAGACGCCGTAAGCCGGACTTCCGACAGCATAGGCGTGCTGGTCGTCGTGCCCGCAGCCGGCCTGACCCATGCCATGAGCGGGGTGGGTGAAGCATTTCTCGACGGGATACCGATGTTGGTTATTTCAGGAGGCGTGAGGACCGACCTGACGCAGGGCTTCCAACTGCATGAACTGGACCAACAGGCCCTGATGCGGCCGCTGACCAAGGCGACCTACCGCATCGAGAGCTATGATGAAGTGGTGCCGACGGTTTACCGCGCCTACCGAAAGGCGACGGAGGGCGAACCTGGACCGGTTTACATCGAACTTCCGGCAAATCTGCAGTTACTGAGCGGTGAGGTCGGGGCCGTGCCCCCGTTCAGCCACCAGAACGTTCGCCCGGTGTTGGATCCTGCCACCATCGAGGCTGCGGTTGAGCTTCTGTCCTCGGCCGAGCGCCCGGGCATTTTCGTGGGTTGGGGCGCCCGTGAAGTTGCCGGGGAAATACGCCGGATTGCCGAACATCTTGGCGCACCGGTGGCCACAACGCTCCAGGGGCTTGCAGCCTTTCCGGCCGACCATCCGCTGCACACCGGCATGGGGTTTGGTCCGGCTTCTGTGCCCGCTGCCGAAAATGCCTTTGAGAACTGTGATGTCATGCTCGCCGTGGGAACACGGTTTGCGGAAATCTGCACCGGGAGTTTCGGTGCGACACCACCCGAAAAACTGGTTCACGTTGACATCAATCCTGTTGCCCTGGGACGGAATCATCCCACCAGCGTGCCGATACATGCTGATTCACGGGACGCCGTGCCGGCGATTGCCGCGGCGCTGCTGGCCAAATGCCCGGCCCGCGACGGCACAGCGGTGAAGGGTGCCATTGCCGCGGATAAGGCTGCGTGGATAGCGGAGTGGCTGGCGCACGACTCGGGTGACCGGGTCAATCCCGGCCGGTTTTTCAGCTCACTTCGCTCCCGGCTGGACCGGGATGCGATCATCGTGGCCGATGACGGAAACCATACGTTCCTGACAGCGGAGCTGATGCCAATCGTTGCTGGCGGAAACTATCTGTCGCCCACGGACTTCAACTGCATGGGCTATTGCGTGCCCGGTGCTATCGGGGCCAAATTGGCTCAGCCGGACCGGCAAGTGGTCGGGATCGTCGGCGACGGCGCCTTCCTGATGACCGGGCTGGAGACCGTGACCGCGGCGAAGAATGAGCTGGGAGTGGCCTGGTTCGTATTTAACGACGGCGAACTATCACAGATCGCCCAGGCCCAGGAGCTGCCCTATCAACGTAAGACCTGCACCGGCGTCGGAGCCCTGGACTACCGGATGCTTTCCGCGGCAACCGGTTGCGAGTTCGTGGCGATTGAAAACAATGATGCGATTGATGCGGCCATCGAGCGGGTAATCGGCCTGATGGCTGAAAATCGCCCGGTTGTCGTTGACGTACGGATCGACTATTCCAAGCAGACCCGGTTCACCATTGGTGCCGTCAAAACCAACCTGAAGCGGATCGACAAACGGAACAAACTTCGGATGATAAGCCGGGCGCTGTGGCGGAAAGTGAAATACCGCTAAGGAGTCGCAAGCTCAGGCTGTTACACCCATGTGGCCAAAACCAAGCTGGAATATGAAAATCCCGATCATCAGGAAAGCGATGGCCAGCTTTACTGCAGTGGCCAGGACCATGCCGATCCAGGTACCGACCCCGGCCCGGCCTGACTGAACCATGTTGCTGCCGCCACTTAGCTCGCCCAGCATGGCGCCGATAAAAGGCCCCAGCAACATACCCACGATCCCAAAGAAGATTCCAACGACGGCGCCGATGGTGGCGCCCCAGAATGCCCGGGAACTCGCTCCCAGGTAACGGGCGCCGGCGGCTGCAGCCAAAAAGTCGATGACCCAGGCGACAACCGCCAACGCCGCCATGATTCCGATCGTGACCCAGCCAATGGTTTCAAAATTACCGATCCATGCGCCGATGAACAATCCCAGGAATACCATTGGGACGCCGGGAAGTGCCGGAACCACGGTTCCAGCCAGTCCGGCGATGGTGATCAGGCCCGCCAGGACCCACCAGAGAATCGTCCAGTCCATTGAACTCCTTTAAACAATTGATCTGCGGCCTACATGATAGTCCAAAAAACGCGCAGAATTACAGGTATGACACTCCCGCGCACCGACCAGATGCAGTTGGACCAGTTTTACGAACAAATGGAGCATGCCGCATCAAAGGAAATCGGTTACCCGGTTGCATTTGATTTTGATTACAGTGCACTGGCGCCTTTTCTCTCATTCAGTTTGAATAACGCGGGCGATCCCTTCATGCCGATGACCTACCTGCTCAACTCCCATGAATTCGAGCGGGAAGTCGTGTCTTTTTATGCGCAACTGACCCGGGCGCCGACTGACCAGTGGTGGGGGTACATCACCAACGGCAGCACGGAAGGCAACCTCTATGGCCTGTACCTGGCACGCGAGCTGTTGCCCGAGGGCATCGTTTACTTTTCCCAGGACAGCCACTACAGCGTGGGTAAGAACCTGCACTTCCTGAATATGCGGCACATCATGATCCGCTCAACGCCGAACGGGGAGATCGACTACGACGATCTTCGTGAAACCCTGCGGATCAGGCGGGACGCTCCTCCCATTATCTTCGCCAACGTGGGCACGACCATGAAAGAAGCCCGGGATGATATTGGCCGTATTCGCTCGATCCTCGACGACCTGGCCATAGAAAGCCGCTATATTCATTGCGATGCCGCGTTGAGCGGCGGCTACGCCGCCTTCCTCGAGCCGCCTCCAGCCTGGGACTTTGCCGATGGGGCCGACAGTATCGCAATTTCGGGTCACAAATTCCTCGGTTCACCTATCCCGTGCGGTATCGTCCTGGCCCGCCAGGCACATGTCGACCGGATCGGGCATTCCGTGGCCTATATCGGCAGCATCGACACGACCATCAGCGGTTCCAGGAACGGCTTTACGCCACTGATTCTGTGGTACGCCATCCGCTCCCTTGGGCTCGAGGGAATGCGCGACCGTGCAAAAAAATCCCTGGCTATGGCAGCCTACGCCGAAAAAATGTTCAAACAGGCGGGCATCGAAGCCTGGCGTAATCCGCAGGCCCTGACCGTGGTCTTTCCGGAGCCGCCTGGTGAAGTCCGCGAAAAGTGGCAACTGGCCAGCGCCAACGGCTACAGCCACGTGATCTGTATGCCTCACGTACGCAGGGAACAAATTGACGAATTGATCTCCGACATACGCCAGGCTGGAGGAGGCTGCGCATGAAGGTGCTGAATATCATCCAGGAAGACCATTCCGGACTGTTGGCCGAAGTAGCCACGCTATTGGAAGAGGAAGGCATTACTGTCCAGGACTTCGCGGGCAGCTCGGTCGGAAACACCGCTGTGATCAGCCTGACCATCGAGCGGGACAAGGAAGCTTTTCGCCTGCTCAGCGACGCCGGTTACCGGGTCATCGCCAGTGAACACCTGCTGGTGCGCCTGCACAAGGAGCCGGGCGCCCTGGCGGAACTTTCCCGCCGCCTGGCGAAACAGGAAATCAACGTTCGCGGCATGCACATTGTCAATCGCGACGAGGATAACGCGATTGTCGCGCTGGAAACCATTGACCACGAAAAAGCCCGCGAGGTCCTGAAAGACATCCTCGTGTAGGGGCG
>JAHEFT010000041.1:0-20507 GCA_024640025.1 Chromatiales bacterium | reverse complement strand
CTACTCGTTTGGCCAGGCGTCGAGGTGTACGTCCTTCCTGATGACCTGGGAGGGTGAACCGACAATCAGGGGATCGGGGCCGGAAATCACGTTTAGGTCTTTGTCGGGATAATCGAGCCGGCTCAGAAAATGCTGCATGCAATTGAGACGCGCCCGTTTCTTGTCGTCGGACTTGATGATGGTCCAGGGGCACGACGCCGTGTCGGTATAGAAAAACATGGCTTCCTTGGCCCGCGTGTACTCATGCCACAGGCCAACGGAGGCCTTGTCTACCGGGCTCAGTTTCCACTGCTTGAGCGGATCGTCCATGCGAGATGCGAAGCGTTGCCGCTGTTCCTTGCGGGTCACGGAGAAGTAATACTTGAACAAACGGATGCCGGAATTGACGAGCATGCGTTCGAATTCCGGGCACTGGCGCATGAACTCCAGGTATTCCGAGGAATCGCAAAAACCCATGACCCTTTCAACACCTGCCCGGTTGTACCAGGATCGGTCCAGAAACAGGATTTCGCCCTCGGTTGGCAGGTGCACCACGTATCGCTGGAAATACCACTGTCCTTGTTCGTGTTCCGTGGGCTTTTCCAGGGCAACGACCTTCGCAGCACGCGGATTGAGGTGCTCCATGAAACGTTTGATGGTACCTCCTTTACCGGCGGCGTCCCTGCCCTCGAAAATTATGACCACCTTTTGACCGGTCATTTTCACCCAGTTTTGCACCTTGAGGAGTTCAATCTGAAGTTGTGCTTTCTCAGACTCGTAGATCGTGCGGGGGATCCGGTCGGCGTAGGGGTACTTGCCCTCTTTGAACAGATCGCTGATGGCCTGTGGGTCCTGCCGAAGCTGGGAAATCATTTCCGAATTATAGGTGCCCCCCATTGCATGATCCTGCTCGTGCTTTTCGGCGATCGTTGCCGGAGCATCGTTTTCTTCTGGTGCGGTCGAAGTTTCCTGCTTCCCAGAACCAACGACTTTCAGATCTGAACTCATATATGGACTCCTCGCGAACCCGGATTATCACCGAAGTTACCTATCTACCAACCTCTCGATATCAAATGTAAACACACCCCTTGAGGCTGATCAACACCAGCGCCAACCCGGATGTTTGCCAGGTGCGTCATTAATAAGGGGTGGTTAAGCCACCCGTGACTCTGATTTGAGCCACGGGCGGAAAAGACTGTATTCAGAACAAGTCTTTGATTTTTTCCAGTAAAGCGACAGCTTGATTGCGGTCGCTGGCGCTAAGCCTGTCAAATTTTTCTTTCAAAAACCCGATATGACGGGGGAATTCCTGTTGGTAGGCCCGCTTTCCCCGCCGGGTGAGAGCGACGATGGTCTTGCGGCCGTCGCCTTCAACCGACCAGCGTTCCACCAAACCCTTTTCTTCCAGGCGGTCCACGACTCCGGTCAGGGTGCCCTTGGTGATCAGGGTGATGTCGCCGATATCCTTGCAGGTCATGCCTTCCGAGTCCCCCAGGGTAAAAATAACACGAGCCTGGGAAGGGGTCAGGTCTGACCCGGATTTGCGCAAGCCCTCTGCATCGTAGAGGGAAAAGGCCTGGTATGCCCCCGCCAGTTCCTGCATCAGCGGGATAAATGATTGTTCAGAAGCGCTTTTTGCTGAAAGTTTAGCCATTTCATGCATCCTATGTGAATTAATATGTCCGAATCAGTACTTAATTATAGTACTGATAGAAACATAAATCAATCAGGCGCGTTTCAGCTGCGGTTGAGCCATTTCCAGGTACTGGATTATCGATTGGGCGGTCTCGCGGGCGTCCGCGATCGCGGTTACGACAAGGTCGGAGCCTCTGACCATGTCTCCGGCCGCGAATATGGCAGGGTTACTGGTTTGCCCTGGAAGCCTTTGCTTCATCGAGACCAGGCCGCCTTCATCGGTGTCCACACCGATGTCCTGCAGCCACTGCGGCGGGCTGGGGCGATAGCCAAAAGCAAAAATCAAGGCGCTGGCGGGTAAAACCTGCTCACTTCCGCTGATGATTTCCGGGCGGGCCCGTCCACCACCGGACGTCACCAGGCGGGTTTTTGCAATTTCCAGCCCCACCAGTTTGCGGTCCTCATGGATTAATCGTAAAGGCTGTGAGTTGAATTCAAAACGAACCCCTTCCTTCATCGCATGATTCACTTCGCGCTGCGAGCCCGGCATGTTCTGCTGGTCGCGGCGGTAGACGCAATGCACGGAGGCTGCACCCTGGCGAAGTGCCGTACGGACACAGTCCATCGCGGTATCGCCACCGCCCAGGACCAACACGTCCTCGCCTTTCAGGTCGATGTGCTCGTAACCGGGCAAGTCCATGCCATAGAGGTGGCCGGTCTGTCCGATCAGGTATTCCATTGCCGGCACGATGCCGCCCTTGTCCATTCCAGGAAGGCTCGCTTCCACCGGTGTATAAGTGCCGAGCCCGAAAAACAGGGCATCATGCATTTTTTGGAGTTCATTCGCCTGGATGTCGCGTCCGATTTCACAATTCAGTTTGAAATGGACGCCTGCGCCCTCGAGTACCTCACGCCGACGCCGCATGACCTGTAGTTCCAGCTTGAAATCCGGGATGCCAAAGCTGAGCAGGCCTCCTATTTCGGGATAGCGATCGTAGACGGTCACGCTGATTCCGTTACGGGTCATGATATCAGCGCATGCCAGGCCGGCCGGTCCGGCGCCGACGATGCCGACGCTCCAGGGCTTGGTCCGGACCCTGGAAAGATCGGGCCGCCAGCCCTGTTTTAAGGCTTCGTCCACGATATACCGTTCTATCGCGCCGATGGTTACTGCACCGAATCCTGTCTGCAGCGTGCAGGCCTGCTCACACAGTCGATCCTGCGGACAAATGCGGCCGCAGACTTCGGGCAGACTATTGGTTTCATGGCACAGATCTGCAGCTTCCATGATGCGCCCCGCTTCCGCCAGCTTGAGCCAGTTGGGAATGTAGTTGTGTACCGGGCACTTCCACTCACAATAGGGGTTGCCGCAATCCAGGCAGCGCTCCGCCTGTCCGGAAGCTTCTTCCGCTGTCATGGGTTTGTAAATCTCGCGGAACTCTGTTTTGCGAATTTTCAGCGGATAGACATCAGGGTCTTGCCGTGGATGTTCAAGGAAAGCAAAGACATCGGGTTTTTGCGCCATGATCTGCTGCTCCTATGCCTTTACCAGCCGCAGGGGAACGTCCTGCCGGGAGATATCATTGCTGGCCACCATGTTCCTTGGAACAATATAAACCCAGTGTGGAAGCATCATTTCCCAGGAATCCAGCACCTTTCTGCCCCATTCGCTGCCGGTCAGGGCCACGTGGGTTGCAATCATTCCTTTCAGTCGCCTGCGGGGCGCGTCGAAACGCTGTTCCTCCAGCGGTGAGGCCATGACAAACTCGGGGTTGAGATAGCGTTCGGTCTGGCGGTTCTGGTCGAGCAGGAACAGTTCGCCGCCGGTCATACCAGCGGCAAGGTTGGGACCGAAAGGTCCCATGATGACAACTGTTCCTCCCGTCATGTACTCGCAGGCATGGTGTCCGGCTCCTTCAATGACCGCCCGTGCGCCGGAGTTGCGCACTGCAAACCGCTCACCGGCTTGTCCATTGGCAAACAGTTCGCCGCCCGTGGCGCCATAAAGGCAAGCGTTACCGCAGATCACATTGCGGCGGGCCCGTTCGCGGTCGACATCGGCGGTAGATAGCACAATTCGCCCGCCGGACATACCCTTGCCGACGTAGTCATTGGCGTCGCCTTCCAGGTGGATGGAAATGCCCGGCGCATTCCAGCATCCCAGGCTTTGACCCGCGGTACCGGTCAGATTTACTTTCAGACTGTCATCTGCCAGCCCATCCCGACCATGCAGGCGGGCGACCTCACCGGACAGGCTCGCACCCACCGAGCGGTCATAGTTGTGAATGCTGAAATTTCCCGTCCATTTCTCGCGGCGTTCCAAAACATCGCGTGCGGCCTCGAGGATTTCCTGGTTGAGGCGGCCTGAATCGAACGGCGGATTCTTTTTTACCGTGCAATATGGCTTGTTCTGATTGCGCGTGGCAGCCGACGCCAGGATCGGATCGAGATCCAAAGACCGGTGTTTCGCCGTTACACCCGGCAGTTGCTCCAGCAGGTCGCTGCGTCCGATGACTTCCGCAAATTCACTCAAGCCGAGACTGGCCAGGATTTCCCGGACGTCCCGCGCCAGGAACTGGAAATACTGCATGACGCGCTCGGGCAGTCCGTGAAAATGTTCTTCGCGCAGCTTTTTGTTCTGCGTCGCAATTCCGGTTGCACAGTTATTCAGATGGCAAATACGCAGGTACTTGCAGCCCAGGGCTACCATGGGGCCGGTACCGAAACCGAAGCTTTCCGCGCCCAGGATACCGGCCTTAACCACGTCAAGGCCGGTTTTCAGGCCGCCGTCCACCTGCAAGCGAATCTTGTGACGCAGACCGTTCTCCACCAGCGCCTGGTGAGTTTCGGCCAAACCCAGTTCCCAGGGCAGTCCTGCATACTTCACTGAACTGAGGGGGCTGGCCCCTGTACCCCCATCGAATCCTGCAATCGTAATCAGGTCCGCATAGGCCTTCGCCACACCCACGGCGATCGTACCTACACCGGAGCCGGAAACCAGCTTGACGGAAACCAGCGCCCTGGGGTTGACCATTTTCAGGTCAAAAATCAGTTGGGAAAGATCTTCGATCGAATAAATATCATGGTGTGGCGGCGGCGAAATCAGTGTCACACCGGGTGTTGAACAGCGCAATGCGGCAATTTCTGCGGTCACCTTGTGTCCGGGCAATTGTCCGCCCTCGCCCGGCTTGGCGCCCTGGGCGACTTTTATCTGCAACACATCGGCATTGACCAGGTAATGCGCGCTGACGCCAAAGCGTCCGGATGCCACCTGCTTGATCCGGGAATTCTTCTCGGTATTGAACCGCACCGGGTCCTCGCCACCTTCACCGGAATTGGAACGTCCGCCGAGGCGGTTCATTGCTATGGCCAGGGCTTCGTGGGCTTCGGGTGAAAGGGCCCCAATCGACATGGCGGCGGTGTCGAAGCGCGGGAATATATTGCTTTCGCTTTCGATTTTGCTCAGCGGCAGGGGCTTTTCGGCCGGCTTCAGCGCCAGCAGGTCGCGAATGGCCAGCGTCGGACGTTGGTCCACGAGGTCGGCAAATTTTCGGTAATCGGCCCACTCACCGCTCGCTACAGCCTGCTGGAGCTGCATGACGACATCGGGGTTGTAGGCGTGCTGCTCGCCCCCATGCATGTAGCGGTAAATACCCTCTCGCATTGGCCGGGTTTGTTCGGACCAGGCGAGGTCGGCAACCTTGCGGATATCGGTCTCGAGCTCCGCGAATCCGGCGCCGCCAATCTTGGAAGCCACCTTGGGGCAACAGAGCTCGACGACCTCCGGCGCAAGGCCTACAGCCTCGAACAATTGCGAACCGCGGTAACTGGCCATTGTGCAGATGCCCATCTTGGAAAGAATTTTGAGCAGACCTTTGCGGATGCCGCGGCGATAATTTTTGCGCAATTCAATGGGGTCGCCTTGCAGAGCGCCGGATTCCTGTTGCTGGTTGATGCTCTGGAATGCGAGGTAGGGATAGATGGCCGTGGCGCCGAGGCCAAGCAGAACCGCGTATTGGTGAGGGTCTCGTGTCGAACCGGTTTCGATCAGGATATTGGCGTTTGGCCGCTCACTGGCTTTCAGCAGCGCCTGGTGCACGGCACCGACAGCCAGCGGGGCCGGCATGGGCAGGCGGTTGCGGGAAATATCCCGGTCGCTGAGAACAATGATCGTGGCGCCGCCCTGGACTGCGCTGACGCAGGATACCGCCAGCATTTCAATCGCCTGGCGCAGGCTGAACTTCGAAGGTTCGTAATTCAGACTAAAGCGCACATTCCGGTAGTATCGCTGGTCCAGGCCCAGAAGCGTCTGGTATTTAACATAATTCAGAATCGGCCAGGGCAATAAAACCCGGTATGCATGCGAAGCCGTTTCGTGAAATACATTATGCTCGCGGCCAATGCAGGTTTCGAGTGACATGACGGCCGATTCCCTTAACGGATCGATCGGCGGATTGGTGACCTGGGCAAAAGACTGCCGGAAATAATCATAAACAGAACGGTTCCGTTCGGACAAAACCGCTACAGGAGTATCGTCGCCCATTGAGCCAACGGGTTCCTGGGACTCCAGCGCCATCGGTGTAATGATGGTTTCGATCTCCTCGGCCCCCAGGCCGAACATTTTTTGAAAAACAGGAACCTGCTCGGAAGATTCACGCATGAACTTACTGGCGGCTTTACGTTCCTGCTGGTCATTGTTCCAGACGCGCAGCACGTTATCGGTCATCCACTCCCGGTAGGCGTGGGTTGCCTTCAGGCTGTCGTCGATGGCGCTGTTTTTCCAGAACCGGCCGGTCTCTGTGTCGACGGCGATCATCTCGCCGGGTCCCAGGCGGCCGCGTCGCTTGATGCGCTCGGGGGGGCAATCCCAGACACCGGTTTCTGAAGCCACGGTGAAAATGCCATCGTGAGTGATGCTATAACGAGCGGGACGCAGGCCGTTGCGGTCCATATTACAACTAGCGATGCTGCCGTTGGTGGAAACCACGCCGGCGGGACCGTCCCATGGCTCCTGGTGCATCGAGTTGAATTCCAGGAATGCCTTCAGATCAGAATCCATGTCATCCCGGATTGCGGGCGGAAGCAGCAGGCGCATTGCACGGAATATATCCATGCCGCCGGCCAGGAATACCTCCAGGAGGTTATCGAGCGAAGATGAGTCTGATCCATCGCCATTCACCAGGTGGGACAGGTCTTCCAGGCTGGGCAGGAGAGGAGAGTGGAGTATTCCGGCGCGGGCGTTGGCCCAATCCCGGTTGGCGTTGACGCTGTTGATCTCGCCGTTGTGCGCCAGGTAACGGAATGGCTGTGCATAATTCCAGCGCGGCAACGTATTGGTTGAAAAGCGCTGGTGGCAAATACCGATCGAACTGGTCATGCGCTCGTCGAGCAGGTCGGGATAGAAATCGCCCAGGTGTTCAGCCTGGACCAACCCTTTGTACACCATGGTCAGGTTGGACAGGGTGACCACGTAATACAGCCTGTCCGGGTCAGGCAGCCGGCGCTCTTCTTCGAAGGCAAGTCGCCGGGCGGCAAAAAGCTGTCGCTCGATGTCATGCGAACGCCAGCCAGCCGGTGCGTTGACAAAAACCTGGTAAATGGCCGGCATGCTTTGCAGCGCCTGTTCACCCACGACTTCAGGGCAGGTCGGAACTTTGCGCCAGCCCGCCACTTCGAGGGCTGAACGCCGAAGGCGGCGGGTCAGAATTTCCTGTCCGCGTTTGATGAGAGCTTCATCCGGACTGAAAAAAACCAGCCCGGAGGCAAATCTGTCCGCCAGCTTGAAGCCGCATTCCGCGGCGACGTCGCGCAGGAAGGGTTCCGGGAATTGCAGCATGATTCCACAACCGTCCCCCGATTTGCCATCGGCGGCAACGGCGCCCCGATGGGTCAGGCGTGCCAGTGATTCCAGTGTAGTCCGGACCAGCCAGTGACTTTTTTCGCCATCCATGTGCGCCAGTAACGCGAAACCGCAGTTGTCCCTGAAGTCCCTGACCGGGTCATGTAACTTGACGATTTTATTAAACAAAACTACTCCTGTTAACTGATTAGACCCGGGCGGAAGCGTCAGTTCCGCAGCATCCAATCTAGCTGAATGCCTATCATTGTGAAATTTAATATTGTGAATATATTAAGGACAATTATTAATGATTGATATTACAGGCAAAATGGGAAACATACAGGCAAATGCGTTATTCTGAGGGCGATCCAGGGGATACGATTTGTGTTATGGGGGCGTTGTCATGCAGAAACGCGGCTTTTTATGGTTTATTTTGTTTGTCGTTGCGGCGCTGGTATTTTTTTCGTCTGATCAATTCGCGCCGCATCTCAAGCCTGAGGTCGTATCTGATTCGAAGACGGGGAAGCCGGAGCGACCGCAGACTTATCTTGGGCCGTCAAACTCCCTGGCAGTTCTGTCGTTTACCGGCGACCCATCCGGGCTGACACCGGCATTTTGGGCTGCTGGTTTCTCAGATGAAATGTACCGCCTCGTGATCAGGGCTCCCGGGTTGCAGGTCACGTCCCGGAATTCTTCTTTTTTCTTCCAGGATCCATCCGTGTCGTTGAATCTCATAGCCGGGCGCCTACAGGTCCGTTACCTGCTGTCAGGGCAGTTTCTTATTGTCGACGGAGGCGTCCAGGTTGTGGCTCGCCTGTTTGACGCCAGGGCGCGGAAGGAAGCCTGGTCGGACACCTTCGAAGGAAGCCTGGATGACGTCTTCACCATGCAGAATGAAATACTGGCTGCAATCATGGACGCAGTCGCACCCGGAAAGTACGAGAGTTTTCCCCGGACCATTCCGGTAAATACCCAGGTTTGGACGGCATACCTGCAAGGCAGCTACGGCCGCAGCCAGGCGGCGACGGTCGGATACGAGGACGCCGAAAAGGCCTTCGTGTCGGCGCTTGATATGCAACCCGATTTTACGGCAGCCCGGGTCGGGCTGGCTGGTCTCTGGCTGGAGAAGAGCGCCCGCGGCGATGGGGATTCAGGGCTGGTCGAGGATGCCCGGGAGGCGCTGGAAACCGCGCTGCGCTATCAACCCGAACAACCTGAGGCGCTCGGTCTTCTGAGCTACATCCAGCGGAATATAGACTGGAATTGGACGGATGCTCTGGAAACTGCCGGTCAGGCGATCCAGTTGAGTCCCGGGGATCCGGAACTCATGAATACCGCCAGCCTGGCATTGTTTTCGCTTGGGCAATTCGAGGAAGCAGAGGATCTGCTCAGCGCCAGTGTCGAGCAGGATCCCCTGAACCTGGCGCGCCGGTTTCAGCTGGGCTTGCTCCTCGAGTTTGCGGGCAAATACGACGAATCGTTAAAAAATTACCGGCAAGTCATCAACCTTAATCCGGACTTTCCGGGAGCCAGGGCCTATCGGGCCCGGGTGAAAATCATCCAGGACAAGCCGGAATCAGCTCTGAAAGAGAGCGAGCAGGAGGTTGATCCCTTCTGGCGCAGATATTCGCGGATTCTGGCGCTCTCGGCGTTGGAAAGGGAGGCAGAGGCCCGGTTACTGCTGGACCGGATGATCCAGGATGACGGCGACCGGTCAGCCTTCCAGGTCGCCGAGATCCTGGCCTTCAGAGGCGAGATTGACCAGGCTTTCGCCTGGCTGCAGCGCGCTTATGACCAGAAAGACGGCGGAATGAGTGAGGTCGTGGGCGACTGGTATCTGCAGAATCTTCACGGCGATCCGAGATGGGGAGCGTTGCTTGACCGGATGCATCTGCCATCGGGTGTGAAGTCATGACGCTTTCATGACAGGGCCTCTTTGAGCACTTGCAGCCCATGATCGATATCCCTGCCCAATGCCCTGGCGCCTGAACGGTTTATGGCCTCACAGCTAAACACGGAGGACAGTCCTCCAATCAGTACAGGTTTACCATATTCCTTTACCAGGGCCGGCAAATCCCGTGACAGCGCCGTCCCGGACATCTCGATTGCGCCCGAAAGAAGAATGGCTGCGCAGTCTTTCTTTTTGGCGACAAGGGCGAGTTCCTGCAACGGCATGTTAGCGCCAAGCGGTATGACGCGGTAGCCGGATTCATGCGCAGCCAGGGCGAACAACAGCAACCCGACTTCATGATGCTCCCCGGGCAGACCAGCCAATAAAAGCTGCGGACCATTATTGCCGCCGGGTCTGTGATGGTAGCGGGCGCCGAGTTTGTTGCGCAGATAAAATGAAAAGAAGTGTTCCTCGGCGATGCTTCCCTCGCCGGCTGACCAGCGCAAGCCAAGCTCGATTAAAAGTGGCGTCAAAAGGTTTCGGGTAACCAGGCTTATCGGATACAGCGAAAGCGCACCGTTATAGATTTCTTCCAGGCGTTGTTCGTCAAAATCAATGATTGCGGCCATCATGCTGTTGAGATACTTTTTCCAGACGTCAGGTTCACTACCCGGGTCCGTCGATAACTCGCTTTCCAGCATCCCCTGGGTAATTTGACTGATACGAACGCCCTGTTGAGTCAGTGCAGTGATCCGGTTGATCTGGTCAATGTGCTGGCGCGTGTACAGGCGGTGGCCGCTGTCTTTCCTGACCGGCTGAATCAAGCCGTGACGGCGCTCCCATGCACGCAGGGTGATGGCTCCGACCCCGGTCAACTTGGATACTGTGCCGATCGTATACAGCTTTTCGCCCGGGTTCTCCACTTCAATCGCTTCAGAATTCATTGTTATTCCTCTCAACCATGGGAATTACAATATCATGTCTTCGATGTAAATACTATACGATATATGTACATATTTGACAGCAAACGACAGAAAATCGAAAAAAGGGGTTGCAATACCTATACACATCCTATACATTGATAGTCAGCCCAGCCTGGAATACATCGCAACACGCCAGGCCGCATGAGGGTGGTGGGGGATTACGGACCGAGTCCTTGAATCCGAAATCCCAAAACTGTACAACACTTACCAGGAGATGAAGATGTTTAAGAGAACAGCCGCTGTTTCGACAGCTTTACTTATGGCAATGAGCACGTCTGCATTTGGTGCAGCCAAGGTGTCCGTAGCGCATTTCGCGCCTTTCGCAGACACCATCGAAGGAACTGCCGTAAACATTTCAATCAACGGTGCGCCTGTTGACGCATTACAGGGTGTCACCTTCAAGCAATTTACGCCCTACCTGGACCTGGATGAAGGCACTTACACTGTTGAAGTATTCCCGGTCGGATCAGACGAGGCCGCAATAACAGGAACATTCCCATTGACTGACGGCATGAGCTACACGCTGTACGCCGCCGGTAACGGCAGCACACAGGACCTTGAGCTTCGGGCCCTGGTGGATGACACAACGGCGCCGATGACCGGCAACCTGAACGTTCGTGTCGTGCACGCCGCCCCGTTTGCGGCTGATCTGGCCGCCACCGAGGTTTCCATTCGTACCGCTGACGGAATGGTTGTCAACGGGCTGGTGGGTGTTCCTTACAATGTTGACAGCGGCTTCTTCGAGATTCCTGCTGGTGAGTACGATCTCAAAGTAGCGTCCAACGACGGCTCGGTTAACTACATCGATCCGCTGCCTGCCGCCCTTCCTGCAGGCGCTGACGTAACGATCTTCGCCGTGGGCGACGGAATCAATCAGCCGCTGGGTATCATTGCCACACCGGTTGGTGAGTTGGCGACACGTACTCCCGTCGACAACAGCACCAATGGAATGTGGGGGATTGCCGAAGGTACCGGCACTGGTTTCATCTTCATGCCCATGCCTGCGCAGAATCGCGCTGTTGGCAGCTGGTACACTTACGATGCAGACGGAAATCCGATTTTCTTCACCTTTGACAGCTGCCTCGAGGAAACCAATGAAATGGGTGACTTCGAATGCTCCACGCCTGGCGCCTTTGACGGTGTGATGGCGACCACGTCGCTCTATCTGAGCACCGGAGGCGGCCCGTCTGAAGACGATGTCGTGGATACTGCGAAGGTCGGCGAGATTGACTTCGAATTCATGGGATGTCTTGATGCGATGGCGACCGTGCGCCTTGACGGTGCCGAGGATGCAGTCTACACAGCAACGAATCTGACGGCTGCATTCTGCAACGACGAAATGTAATTGTAACTACCAAACAGGAATGTACTGATGAGCACAGCCGCTAATAAAGCATCAAGTACTGTTCTGGACTGGACTGAGCGTGGCCTGGTGCCGGACAGCGTATTACGCGCCGGCATCAGGCGACTCTGCCGCCAAAGATTGAAAGAAATCAAGGCGGGCGACGTCGAACAGTCCGGTCAGGTGAAGGAAGCCTTTATTGAATACATGAACAGGTCGGAAATCGCCCTGGTACCTGAGATCGCCAACGAACAGCATTACGAAGTGCCCCCGGAATTTTTCGCAGTTGTCCTGGGCCGTCATGCCAAGTACAGCTGTTGTTTCTGGGGTGACGACGTCCTGACGCTTGACCAGGCGGAAGCCGAAGCACTACGCCTTAGCTGCGAGCGCGCCGGGATCGAGGACGGTATGTCCGTGCTCGACCTGGGTTGTGGCTGGGGCTCTCTCAGCCTGTGGATTGCCGAACAGTTTCCCGCCTGCAAAGTGACCTCGGTTTCAAATTCCAAACCGCAGGGTGAACATATCAGAAAACGGGCAAACGATCGCGGCCTCTCAAATATCGAGGTCCACACCGCGGACATGAACGATTTCCAGGCTCCAGGACGCTATGACCGCATTGTGTCGGTTGAAATGTTTGAGCACATGAGAAACTACCGAAAGCTGTATAGCCGTATCAGCCAATGGCTGAAACCGGACGGCCGGTTTTTCATGCATATTTTTTGCCACCGCAATACCCCTTATGAATTTCTGGATGAAGGACCCTCAGACTGGATGGGCCGTCATTTCTTCTCCGGTGGAATCATGCCCAGTGACGATTTGCCCTTGCGTTTCCAGGATCATCTTCGTCTCATCAGGCGGGATCGCTGGAGCGGAACCCACTACGAAAAAACAGCCAATGCCTGGCTGATGAACATGGACAGCAGAAAGGAAGAAATCATCCCCATTCTGCAAATGACTTATGGAATCGAGAACGCTGAGCGCTGGTTTCAGCGCTGGCGGATCTTCTTCATGGCTTGTGCGGAGCTTTTTGCGTACAACGGCGGCGAGGAGTGGTTCGTCTCACATTACCTCTTTGGCCTGCCCGTCACGCCGGACGCAGGTGCAGAGCCGTGTTAAGGGTGGCGGTTAACCTCGTGGCCTCCGAGGCTGGCTGGTTTGCCTGTGTTTCCGGCGCTGCCAATGGAATGCCGTGGCTCGGTCCGGTTGTTGTCCTGGCCCTGGTCGCGATGCATCTGCGTCTATCCAGGCGGCCGGGACCGGAAATAAGGCTGATGCTCTCGGCCGTGTTGATCGGCCTGGTCGCAGACAGCCTGCTGGTCTACTCCGGCCTGGTCAGTTATCCCACGGGAACCTTCATCGAGGGCCTCGCGCCCTACTGGATTCTCGCTATGTGGGCGTTGTTCGCGACCACGCTGAATGTCTCCATGAAATGGTTGCGTAATCGCAACATCCTGGCCGCACTGTTCGGGGCATTAGGCGGTCCGCTCGCTTACTTCGCCGGGGAAAAGCTCGGCGCAATCAGTTTCAACCAACCCGTCCTGGCACTCGTCGCGCTCGCCGTCATCTGGGCAGCAGCCATGCCGCTTTTGGTGAAACTGGCGGTTCGTATGGACGGGGTCAGTGAAGTCAGGAACCCGGCATTTGTTTACAGTGACTGGAGGCTTTCCCAAAATGTTTGACGTAACTTCATGGGGCTATTCGTTGGCCGCTGTGCTGGTAGTGGCCGTAGCGGCCTGGCTGGTCAGCGTGGTACGCCGGGACGTGAGCATTGTCGACAGTTTGTGGTCACTGATGATCCTGTTTTGCCTGCTTGCCTACCTGGCTCTTGCCGAATACCACGGACCAAGAACAGCAATGCTGGTCGCTCTGCTTGCTGTTTGGGCGTTAAGGCTGTCCCTGTACATCACCATTCGCAACCACGGTGAGCCGGAAGACCGCCGGTACCGGGCCATACGCGAAAATAACCAGCCGTATTTTGAGTGGAAAAGTCTTTACATCGTATTTCTGTTCCAGGGTTTTCTGGCCTGGGTGATCTGTCTGCCTGCTGTCGCGGCTGTCAGCGGACAGGCATCACCCGGGCCGCTTGATTTCGCTGGTGTCGCCTTGTGGCTTACCGGGATGATCTTCGAGGTGGTCGGCGACTACCAACTCAGCCGTTTCCGCCGCAATAAACGCTCCGAAAACGAGGTTCTGGACACCGGCTTGTGGCGCTACACCCGACACCCGAATTACTTCGGCGAGGCGCTTCTGTGGTGGGGTATCTACCTCATTGCTCTGTCTGCCGGCGCCTGGTGGACCATTATTGCACCGTTGCTGATGACCTTCCTGCTGCTGAAAGTCTCGGGAGTCGTCATGCTCGAAAAAGACATCGCCGGCCGCCGGCCAGCCTACCGGGATTACATCCGGCGCACCAATGCATTTTTCCCGGGCCGACCCGGAAAGGCATCGGGCCAGGCCACTTCAGAACTGCCGGAAAGAGGATAGAAGCATGAATAACCGAATGAATACAGCAGCGAATGTGTTGCTTGCCGCGGGAGCGGCGTTGATCTCGCTCTTCATGAGTGGCTCACTTTTTGCCCAGAAGCCGGCCTTCACGGAAGCTGCCACCGGAAACGCGTGGGAATTCACCGTGTACCTGGATGACAGGGAAATCGGATTTCATCATTTTTACCTGGCGGAAACCGGAGAAACCCGGCAACTGAAAAGCGTGGCCAGTTTTGAATATCGCCTGATGATGATTCCGCTTTTTCGCTACGAGCACGAGAACAATGAAATCTGGAATGGCGATTGCCTGCAAAGCATCAACTCCCGCACCGACTCCAACGGAGAAACATTCAGCGTAGACGGTCGCCGTTCCGACGGCGAGTTCCGGGTTACTGCGGCCGGCGGTGAAGAATCCCTGCCAGAGTGCGTGATGAGCTTTGCCTATTGGAATCCATCTTTTCTCGAGCAGACCATGCTGCTGAATACCCAGGACGGTGAGTTTCTCGATGTTGCTATTTCAGAACCCGTCCTGGATGAGTTGGATGTGCAGGGTGACAAACGTCCTGCGTATCGCTATCGCCTGAAAGCCGACGATCTTAAATTGGATCTTTGGTACTCCCCCGACCATGAGTGGCTGGCGCTGGAAAGCGAGGTCCGGGGCGGGCGCAAGCTTCGTTATGTGCTTAATGACGTGCCGGTCCGCCAGGATGTGGAACCCGGCTCTAGCCTGGGAACCTCACTTGCTGATGCCGGTGCAGTTTCCGCCAGGCCGGGAGGGTGAGCATGTTAAATCGAAAAACCGTCCTGGCGTTCGCCAGCGCCGGCCTGCTGTCGGCGTGCCAGGCCAGTTTGCCGCCACTCGAAACCGTCGACCATGTCGACCTCGAACGCTTCATGGGTGACTGGTACGTTATTGCGAACATCCCTACCTTTGTCGAGAAAGGGGCGCACAACGCGGTGGAATCCTATCGCCTGGAAGATGACGGCACCATCGCAACCACTTTCACCTTTCGTAAAGACGCTTTTGACGGCCCGGAAAAACAATACCACCCCCGGGGTTTCGTGCGGGATACCCGCAGCAATGCCGAGTGGGGAATGCAGTTTATCTGGCCGATCAAGGGTGATTACCGGATCATCTATCTTGACCAGGACTACTCGGTCACGATCATAGGGCGCAACCCGCGTGATTATGTCTGGTTGATGGCCCGCACGCCGCAGATCAGCGATGAGCGCTACCGAGAGGCGGTAAATTTCATTGCCGATGCGGGCTATGACACCGCTGAACTGCAGCGCGTTCCCCAGCAGTGGTGACGGTATGAAGATTGCCATCATAGGAACCGGGATCGCCGGAAACGTCGCCGCCTACCGGCTGTCGCGTGACCATGACGTCACGGTGTTCGAGGCGGACAGCCGGATCGGCGGGCATACGAACACGGTTGACGTCGTTGCTGCCGGCCGCAAGTGGGCCGTTGATACCGGGTTCATTGTTTTCAATGACAGAACCTACCCCAATTTCATTTCACTTCTGGATGAACTCGGGGTCGGCTCCCAAGCCAGTGACATGAGTTTCAGCGTACGCAACGAACGTAACGGCCTGGAATACAATGGCGCTTCGCTCAATGCCCTGTTCGCACAGCGCCGCAATCTGCTGCGGCCGTCCTTCTACCGCATGCTCACGGATATACTGAGATTCAACCGCGAAGCCCCCGCCCTCCTTGATCAGCCTGACAGCACGGTCACTCTTGGCGAATACCTCGAAGCGAATCGCTATTCGGCGCAGTTTATCGATCACTATATCGTGCCGATGGGCGCAGCCATCTGGTCAGCCACCCCCGGCGGCATGCGCGCGGTGCCCGCCAAGTTTTTCGTTCGATTTTTCCACAACCACGGATTGTTGTCGGTTAACCAGCGTCCAACCTGGAGGGTCATCAAGGGCGGCTCCCGAAATTATGTGAACCGGCTGGTGGCCGGTCATCGCCACCGGATCCGCTTGAACGCTCCGGTTGAACGGATTCGCCGGCACCCTGACCATATCGAAGTAAAATCACAGGGCGCTGAGGCAGAGCGTTTTGAGCGCGTGTTCCTGGCCTGCCACAGCGACCAGGCGCTTGAACTTCTGGCTGACCCGACACCGCAGGAACGGGATGTCCTGGGTGCCATTCGCTACCAGCAAAATGAAGCGGTGCTGCACACGGATCACAGCCTGATGCCAGGGCGACGCCTGGCGTGGGCGGCCTGGAACTACCACATTCCTGCTGGTCCCTCTGATCCGGAAGGGAAGGCGGCGCTGACCTACAACATGAATATCCTCCAGGGTCTCAACGCACCGGTTCAATTCTGCGTGACGCTGAACCATACTGCCGCTATCGACCCGGGCAAGATCATTCAGACCATTAACTACACGCACCCGATATTCACCGAAAAAGCTCTGGAGGCTCAGCAAAGGCATCGTGAAATCAATGGCGCCCAAGGGACCTACTACTGCGGCGCTTATTGGCGTTACGGGTTCCATGAAGACGGGGTGGTCAGTGCGCTGGCGGCGCTGGATCATTTTCAGGAAGACCTCAGGGGTTTCGAGGATCAGTGCGATGAAAAGCGCTATTTACGCCGGGCAAGTTAGGCATCGCCGCAAGCAGCCGGTGGTGCACGAATTTGATTACCGGATGTTCATGATGTACCTCGACCTGGCAGAGCTGCCCACGATCTTTGGCAAACGCTGGCTCTGGTCCGCCAGGCGCCCCGCTTTGGCCCGGTTCCGGCGTGAAGATCACTTCGGCGATCCGGCCATTCCACTCGACGACGCCATTCGCGAACTCGTAAACGATGAGACGGGGGCCCGCCCTTCCGGCCCTATTCGGTTGTTGACTCAACTGCGCTATTTCGGCTACGTTTTTAATCCGGTCAGTTTCTACTATTGTTTTAGCGAGGACGATACGCAACTGGAGACCATAGTGGCTGAAGTGAACAATACGCCGTGGGGCGAACGCCATTGCTATGTTTTGCCACAAAGCATGAACCGGGGAGCGGGTAAACACATGCGCTATTTCCCTGAAAAGGAAATGCATGTCTCGCCGTTCATGCCGATGGACGTCCAATACGACTGGCGGTTCAATCAGCCAGACCAAAATCTTACTGTTCACATGGAAAATGCCCTCAGCGGCAAAAAGATTTTCGACGCGACAATGGTGCTTAAGCGAAAGGAAATTACAGCTGCTTCACTGGCCTATAGCTTATGGGGTTATCCTTTCATGACACTGAAAATTATCCTGGCCATTCATTGGCAGGCCCTGAAGCTCTGGCTCAAGGGCGCCCCGGTGCATGACCATCCCGAAAAAAGGAAACCGGTTCTGGAGGAGACCCAATGAAAACGGTTTCTCTCGCCTCGCCCCGGCACCTGTCCGGTACAGTGAAGCCCAGCATTCTGGACGGCCTGGCCCGGCGTTCGGTATTGCGCCAACTGCGTAATCTGAAAAAGGGAATACTGCTTTTGTCTGACGGCGCCGAAGAATTCCGATTCGGTGCTGCGCAGGATTCGGACCTGCAAGCGCACATCCGGGTGCGGGATCCCCGGTTCTACAGCGAAGTTGCCTTCGGCGGTTCCATCGGAAGCGGTGAAGCATATATTCACGGCTATTGGGATTGCGACGACCTCGTTGCGCTGGTGCGCCTGCTGCTGCAAAACCGCGAGGTACTCGACGGCATGGAAGGCGGTGCTGCCCGGTTTACAGAGCCCTTGCAGAAATTGTTCCACTGGGTGAATCGCAATACCCATGAAGGAGCGCGCCGGAATATTTCGGCTCATTACGATCTCGGAAACGACTTTTTCGCCCTGTGGCTGGACGAAACCATGATGTATTCGTCAGCCATTTTCGAGCATCAGAATACCGGCCTGCACGAGGCGCAGTTAGCCCGCATGAAACACATCTGCGAGCGTCTGCAACTACAGCCGGATGATCATGTCGTGGAAATCGGCACCGGTTGGGGCGGGTTCGCCTTATATGCTGCGCAAAATTATGGCTGCAAGGTGACCACGACCACGATATCGCAGGAACAGTTTGAAAAGGCGAAAGAACGCGTTGCCGAGGCAGGTCTGGCCGACCGGATCACTTTGCTTTTTGAAGATTTCCGCAACCTGGAAGGTCAATACGACAAGCTGGTATCGATCGAAATGATCGAGGCGATAGATCATGATCTGTTCGACCCGTATTTCGCCAAGTGCGGCGAGCTGCTCAAACCCGATGGTGCGATGCTTATCCAGGCTATTACGATCGCCGATCAGCGTTACGAGGAGTATCGCAAATCCATCGACTTTATCCAGCGCTACATTTTCCCTGGCAGCGGACTGCCCTCTTCAGCGGTCATGACCGATTGCGTTTCCCGCAAGACCGACATGCGCCTGCTCGGCCTTGAAGACATCGGCCTGCATTACGCGACGACCTTGCAACGCTGGCGTGGCAACTTTTTCGAGCGGATTGACGAGGTTCGGCAACAGGGTTTCTCTACGGCATTTATCCGGATGTGGGAGTTTTATCTTTGCTACTGCGAAGGCGCTTTTCTGGAACGCGCGATTTCCGATGTTCAGATTCTGTTTGCCAAACCGCAAAGCCAGCTGAAAACGCTGTAGGAGCCAGGCATTGAACACCCGAACCGTTACCGTCCACGACCGGATGCAGTCGGGCTATACCTACCTGCTGTCCGAATCGCCGGGCAAAAACTTTGATCCGGAATTCAGACCGGAACTGACGCCCGCGCAGATGCTGGCAATGGGCATTTTCGGCGGGAAATACATGACCGACTGCCAGGATGAGTTTCCGGCCGAGTGGTTTGAAAAGGCCAAGCTCAGCCCTGAACGCCATGACCCCGGGCTCAACTTCTTCGGTATCAAGGCGTCCAAACCGCTTTCCTACTGGCTGGAGAAGGGCTGGATCTGGCCGGACGACCCGCGCGGCTGGTTCCAGTGGTATTGCCGTTACTACATGGGCCGGCGCTGCGAGGACGACGCCCGGCAAATCGGGCGCTGGAAGGCCATGACGCGGCACATTGCGCAGGTGCGCAAAAACTGCATGAAAGGCGACCTGCTGTGCCGCCCCCGGCAACGCCAGGCCCTGCTCCACTGGGCCTACGATTCCCGCAATTTCTGACCTGCGGGAACGGCTTCAGCCGCGGTCCGGCTTTGTGCCAGTCTGACACTGGCACTCCGAAACCGGTGCGGAATCGGCCACCTGTCGTCAGGACACGTTCGAGACATCCCTGTGCACTCATTGGCTGTTCCCGACAGCCAATGGTCCTGACAACAGGTGGCCGGTTCCACACCTATGCTTGGGTGGTTGGGACTGACCTTAATGCGGCTTGATTGAAACGTTGGAGACCTTCCAAAGTTCGGAAGGAGGGCGTGACCATGACCTGTGCAGGACAATAACACGCCGGGAGCGTGTTACTAGCGCCCAGGGATGGCTTGAGCGTGTCCTGCACAGGTCATGGTCACGCCCGACAAATGGCACGGCGTTGGAGCACCGAACTGGCACAAAGCCCGATCGCAGCTGGAGCCGCTCTACGAACGGTTGTGCGGCGCCCAGAGATCGAGAGTTGGGCCTGCCGGCACGATGCCGGTCGGGTTGATCATTTTGTGGCTGACGTAGTAATGGTGCTTGATGTGGTGCATGTCGATGGTGTCCGCCACACCCTCGTGCTGGTACAGGTCACGGGTGTAAGCCCACAGGTTCGGGTAGTCGGCGATTCTCCGGATATTGCATTTGAAATGCCCCACGTACACCGGATCGAAACGGATCAGGGTCGTAAACAGGCGCCAGTCGGCTTCGGTCAGACGGTCTCCGAACAGGTAGCGGCGCGTTGCAAGGCGGTGTTCCAGCCAGTCCAGCGTTTCGAACAGTGGCTCCAGCGCTTCTTCATAAGCCTCCTGCGAGGTTGCAAAGCCCGCTTTGTAAACACCGTTGTTCACGCAACTGTAGATACGTGAATTGATTTCATCGATCTGGTTGTGCAGGTCCGCAGGGTAATAATCACCCGGCATAGCCCCGACTTCGTCAAAGGCGCTGTTGAACATCCGAATGATCTCTGACGATTCGTTCGAAACCACGGTTCCTTCCTGTTTATCCCACAGCAGCGGTACGGTCACCCTGCCCGAGTAGTCGGGGTCGGCATGCGTGTAGACCTGGTGCAGGTATTCAGCATTGAATAACGGATCACCAATCACGCCGTCACCGTGCTCGAATGTCCAGCCGTGTTCCGCCATGTGCCAGTGCACCACCGACAGGCCGATCATTTCCTCCAGGCCCTTTAAATGCCTGAAAATCAGGGCCCGGTTGGCCCAGGGGCAGGCCAGTGAAACGTACA
>JAHEFT010000040.1 GCA_024640025.1 Chromatiales bacterium | reverse complement strand
GGTGAACATCTACGCCGTCGTGGAAGGCTTTCAGCAGGCCCGCGTCGCCGGACAGGTGCGCCATGATGCGCAACTCGATCTGCGAGTAGTCGCAGGCCATGATCAGGCAACCCTCCGGCGCAATGAACGCTTCCCGGATGCGCCGGCCCAAAGGTGTACGGATCGGGATGTTTTGCAGGTTCGGGTCGGAGGAGGACAGGCGTCCAGTCGCTGCCACGGCCTGGTGATAAGACGTGTGCACGCGGCCGGTTCGCGGATTGATCTGTTGGGGAAGCTTGTCGGTGTAGGTGGACTTCAGCTTGGAAAGCGAGCGGTGCTCCAGGATCAGGCTGGGGAGTTCGTAGTCCACCGCAAGTTCCTGCAGAACGTCCTCAGCAGTTGATGGCTGGCCCTTGGGAGTTTTGCGGATAACCGGCAGACCTTGCTTCTCGAACAGGATCTTTTGTAACTGCATGGGGGAGCCAAGGTTAAACGGCTGTTCGGCGGCGCTGTGCGCTTCCTTCTCCAGCTGCATCATCTGCAGCGCCATTTCACCGCTTTGCCTGGCGAGCAGATCCCCGTCGATCAACACACCACGCTGCTCCATTCGGGCCAGTACCGGCACCAGTGGTATCTCCATCTCCTGGAGGACAGCGTCCAGCGGCGCTGCTTCCTGCAGGCGGGGCCAGAGGTGCTGATGCAATTGCAGGGTTATGTCCGCATCCTCAGCAGCATAATGGCCGGCGTCCTCGATGCTGACCTGGCTGAAGGAGATCTGCTTGGCGCCCTTGCCGGCGACATCTTCGTACTTCGTGGTCTGGCGGCCCAGGTACTTCAATGCCAGCGAATCCATATCGTGGCGGCTGCCGGTGCTGTTGAATACGTAGGACTCCAGCATGGTGTCAAAAGCCACGCCCTTTACATCGATACCGTAAAGTGACAGCACGTTCATGTCGTACTTGATGTGCTGGCCGACCTTGTGCCGGTCCGCATTTTCAAGCAGGGGCTTCAGCCTCGCGAGCACTTGCTCCCGGTCCAATTGCGCCGGTGCTGCCGGGTAATCATGCCCGACCGGCACGTAGACCGCGCGTCCGGGTTCGGTACAAAAACTCAGCCCCACCAACTCCGCCTGCATGGAGTCCAGGCTGGTCGTCTCTGTATCAAAAGCGATCAGGTCAGCCTGTTCCAGTGCTGTAATCAATTCATCCAGTTTTTCGAACGAAGTGATTGTTCGATAATCTGTCTCAACCGGAGCCGCGTTGCTGTTGCTTTCCATTTCCTGCAACCAGCTGTTGAACTCGTAACGCTTCAGCGCCTCGACCAGGTTTGGTTGATCCACTTTTTCCCGCTTAAGGTCGCGGGGCTGGTATTCCAGGTCAAGGTCACAGCGTATCCTGGCCAACTCCCTGGAGAGTGGAAGCTGTTCCAGCGATGCACGCAGATACTCGCCGATTTTTCCGCCAACCTCGTCGGCATGGCGCATGACTTCATCCAGGCTGCCCCATGTGCCCAGCCATTTTGCAGCGGTTTTCGGGCCGCATTTCTCCACCCCCGGAATGTTGTCGGACTTGTCCCCGGTTAGCGCGAGGAAGTCGACGAACTGTTCCGGTGTGACATCAAATTTCTCCTTGACGCCGCCGCGGTCCATGTCCGAGTTGGTCATGGTATTGGTCAGCATAATGTTTTCACTGACCAGTTGGGCCATGTCCTTGTCGCCCGTGGAAATGACGCAGTTCATTCCGGCGTTTTCGGCGTCTTCAGCCAGTGTGCCGATAACGTCATCGGCTTCTACTCCATCTACCTGCAACAGGGGCAGTCCCAGCAAACGCGTGAAGTCCAGGATAGCTTCGACCTGCTGCCTTAACTCTGCCGGCATCGGCGGCCGGTTTGCCTTGTATTCCGGAAAAAGTTCATGACGGAATGTCGGACCCTTCGCATCAAAAACCACGGCTATGTATTCCGGGTCGTTTTCGTTCAGCAGGCGCTTGAGCATATTCGCGACGCCCAGAAGTGCGCCGGTGGGCTCACCGTGACTGTTGGTCAGGTTGGGAAGTGCGTGGAAAGCACGATACAGATAAGAGGAACCGTCTACGAGATACAGCGTGGGTTTTTTGCTCATGGCTTGCCTGGAATCAATAATGAATTTATCGGTCTGATATTATGAGAGTCTAACCCAGAGGAAGGCCGAATCGATGAGAAACCTGCTATTGAATCCCGGGAAGCCAAAATTTCTCGCGATACCGGTATTAGCGGCCATCCTGCTTGCCCCCCCGGTATGGGCGCAGGAAGACCTCGAAAGACCCCCGCCGATCCCGCCCGAGGATCTGACCGACGTTCCCATACCGCCTAAAATCCAGGACGAGCAGATTGAGCCCACAGTGACCATCCGGGAAGAGGAAGGCCAGATGATCGAAGAATACCGCCTCAACGGGCAGGTATATATGGTGAAGGTGACTCCGGAAAACGGTATCCCGTATTACTACATAGATAACGACGGCGATGGCAGGCTGGAACTCGACGCCAGCCGCAGCGCCCTTGATCCCGTGCAACCCGTGTACTGGAAAGTCAAGGAATGGAAGTAGAAACCACCGCTGACCGGGGCAGCGCCCGGGATTTTGCGGCGGGCATCGTGAGCCGTCTTGGACGCGGAGTATCCTGGCTGACACTGGTCATGGTTGTCCTGACGTTCGGGATCGTGGTGACACGTTATGGCTTCAATCAGGGTTGGATCTGGATGCAGGAAAGTGTGACTTACCTGCATGCCATGGTATTCATGATCGCTGCCGCCTGGGCATTCCAGACGGACGACCATGTCCGGGTGGATATTTTCTACCGCGACAAACCGGAGCGTTACAAGAACCGCGTGGACCTGATCGGGACCGTGTTGTTTCTGATTCCGTTCAGCCTGTTCCTGTTGCTGATCGGCTGGGACTACGTGACTGCATCCTGGGGGACACTGGAATCTTCCCGGGAAGCGGGGGGGCTGCCGCTCGTATTCCTTCTCAAGAGCCTTATTCTCATTCTGCCGGCTTTGTTGCTGATCCAGTCATGGAGCACGGTCAGACGTTGCGTCTCGGCGTTACGGAAGAGCTAGTCGGCCGGGCCGGTTCGGAGTTCTTGCAGCACCCTGATGGTATCGGGTGTTTGTCCGGTCCAGAGACTGAATGAAAGCGCTGCCTGGCTCACCAGCATGCCGAGTCCATCGGAATAAGGGACGCATTCCTTCTTACATAGAGCCTGTAGCGGCCTGGCAGCATCGCCGTAATTCATGTCGTAACAGAAGCCCTGCGCAGTGAACCACGCGGGAGACAGCGCGGTTGCCTCACCACCGTGCCCGAGAGAAGTGGCGTTAATGATCAAATCGAAAGGTGCGGCCGTATCGAGGTCTGCCGGAGTTCCGAAATCCAATTCTCCCAGGCCGGAATGTGAACGGGCCAGTTCCATCGCCCGGCTCCTGGTCCGATTGGCGATATACACGATTTCCGGTTGCGACCCGAGTAATGCCCCCAACACGCTGGCAGCCGCGCCGCCTGCTCCCAGGAGACAAATCCGGGCGCCACGCAGGCGGCAACCGGGAAGCGAATTCAGGTCGTTGACCAGCCCCATGCCATCAGTGCTGTCTGCATAAATGTTGCCGGGGCCGTCAAACACCAGGGTATTTGCGGCATGTGCCAGCGAGGCGCTCTCGCTGCAGCGGCCGGCCAGTTTCCAGGCTTCGTGTTTCAGGGGGGCCGTAATGTTACAGCCGCGTCCGCCGCTTTCGGCCAATCCGGCGACCAGGCCCGGGAAGTTAGCCGGGGTTGCTTCAATGGCCCGGTAATCAATATTCAGCCCGCACTGGTCTGCGAAAAGCCCGTGAATACGGGGGGACAGTGAATGGATGACCGGTTTGCCGAAAACGGCAAGCCGCATCAGCGGTCCTGTAGCCACTCGGCTGCCTGGACTGCGTAGTAAGTCAGCACACCATCGGCGCCTGCCCGCTTGAAGCAGGTTAACGCCTCGAGCACTACCGCCTGCTCGTCCAGCCAGCCGTTTAATGACGCCGCTTTCAGCATCGCGTATTCGCCCGAGACCTGGTAGGCGAAGGTGGGGACTTCAAAGGCCTCCTTGACGCGCCGGATGATGTCCAGGTAGGGCATGCCGGGCTTGATCATGACCATATCGGCGCCTTCTTCCAGATCCAGTTCGATTTCACGCAGCGCCTCGTTGCTGTTGGCCGGGTCCATCTGAAAAGAATACTTGTTTGCACCTCCGAGGTTGCCGGCAGAGCCGACGGCATCGCGGAACGGGCCGTAAAAACTCGAAGCATACTTTGCTGCGTAGGAAAGGATTTGCTTGTTGGGAAAGCCCTCGGTTTCCAGGGCCTGGCGAATGGCTGCGATGCGGCCGTCCATCATGTCGGAAGGCGCCACGACATCAGCTCCCGCCTCCACGTGTGACAGCGCCTGCTTGACCAGGACGTCGACCGTTTCATCATTGACCACGTACCCCTTGTCATCAATCAGGCCGTCCAGCCCATGTGATGTGAAAGGATCCAGAGCAACATCGGTGATCACACCCAGTTCCGGAAAGCGCTTTTTGAGTGCGGTTACAGCCCTTTGAGAAAGGCCTTCGGGATTCCAGGCTTCACGGGCGTCATCCGACTTGAATTCGGCGGGTACCACGGGGAACAGGGCAATCGCGGGAATGCCCAGCTCCAGGCAGCGTTCCGCGGCCGGCAGCAGATGGTCGATGGTCATTCGTTCAACGCCCGGCATGGATTTAACCGGTTCTAGGCCGTCGTCGCCCTCGAGCACGAATACCGGCCAAATGAAGTCGTTGCTCGTCAATTGAACTTCGCGCATCAGCCGGCGTGAAAAGTCATGTGCGCGCATCCGGCGCATACGTGTTGCTGGAAAGGTCATTTCATCGGTCCTTGTTGTTGATCGTTGATATTTACCATCGTAGTGAACCCGTACCACCCGTCAAGCCGCGCGATCAACTCGGTAAGCCCGACGCGGCTTTTTGAGGAAAATACCTGTGCCGTCGCGCCCTGGGGCAGCCGCTTGCGAACCTGCAGCAGGGTGGCCTGGGCGGGACCGCGTTTCAGCTTGTCGGCCTTGGTCAAAAGCACGTGGCAGTGTACGCCCGAAACCGAGCACCAGTTCAGCATCTGCTCGTCAAACTCCCGCAGCGGATGCCGGATATCCATGACCAGCACGACACCGCGCAGGGATCTTCGCTGGTTAAAGTACAGTTGCATGACCTGACGCCAGTGCGCTTTCAGCTGCGGAGGAACCTTGGCGTATCCGTATCCGGGCAGGTCGGCGATGCGCCGCTCTTCGTCAATATCAAAAATCACGATCTGCTGGGTGCGCCCCGGGGTCTTACTGGTTCTGGCCAGTGATTTCTGATCAGTTAACGTATTGATAGCACTGGATTTCCCGGCATTGGAGCGACCGGCGAACGCCACTTCGAAACCGCTGTCAGGCGGAAGCTGCTTGAGGGTGTGCGCGCTGATCACGTAGCTGGCAGAGCGGTAGGGGTTGTTTTTTTGGGTTTCCAATATCATTTGATTTTCTGGTTATGCTGGAACGTGGTGGTTGAAACCGCGATAATACCGAACCATTCTAGCCTGAATATACCTCTTACAGACTCTGGGAGATCACAACATGAGTTTCTTGCTCCGGGCCATTGCCAGTTCTCTGGTCTTTTTTAGCATTCAAGCCTCTGCTCAGGGCGACGCCGCAGCAGGGCAGGCCAAGTCCGCTATCTGCGCAGCCTGCCACGGCGCTGATGGCAACAGCGTTGTGCCGAATTGGCCGAAACTGGCCGGACAGCACGAACAATACCTGGTGCGACAGGCTACACTCATCAAGGCGGGTGCGCGTCCTGTTCCCGAAATGATGGGCATAACACCGGGGCTGAGCGAACAGGATATCCTGGATTTATCCGCCTGGTTTTCTTCCCAGCAAAACTCGGGCGGCGTGGCTGATGAGTCAAAGGTCGTGATGGGCGAACGAATTTATCGTGCCGGCAATGCTGAATCCGGTGTCCCAGCCTGCATGGCTTGTCACGGTCCCGCTGGCGAAGGCAATCCTTTGGCCGGTTACCCGGTGCTGGCGGGCCAGCACGCCGTGTATTCCGCCAACATGTTGACCCGGTTCCGGGCCGGCGAGCATTGGGGTGAAGGTGATGCGCCCAGCAAAATCATGAATGGTTCAGCTTCTGAGCTGACCGACGAAGAGATTGAGGCGGTAGCCAGCTACATACAGGGTCTTTACCTCGCTGTCGAGTGAACTGAATAACTTGAAAAGGGTCAGTAATGGTTACGAACATTCGTGGTTATTTGCGGGAGCAAACAATGAATAGAAGGGCAATTCGGTTTTTCATGGTCATCACGACCCTCCTGGTGCTGAGCGGGACAGCTTGTGCGCAAAGCGATCAGCCGGTCCCATACCAGGAAGGGCTGCACTATTTCCTGATCGATGAGAACGCAAAACCAAACCGGGGAGAGCCCCAGGAGCTTGTCGAGATTTTCAGCTACCTCTGCACCCACTGCAATACGTTTGATCCTTACGCTGAAAGTTGGGAAAAACGGAAGCCGGAAGACGTTTCTTTCAAAAGAGTCCCAGCCGTTTTCGGGCGGGAGTCCTGGGAGCTTTACGCCCGCGGTTACGTAACCGCAGAGATGATGAACGTGCCGCCTGAAGCTCATGCTGCGCTGATGGCCCGGATCTGGAAAGAGAAAAACATCATCCGAGACATGGATGAACTGGCCACTTTTTACAGCCAGTTTGGTTTGAACAAGGAGAAATTCCTGTCGACTTCCCGCTCTTTCGCCGTCGACGGCAAGTTGCGCAAGGACCAGGCGCTAATCCAGACCTGGGGGATCCGCGGCACACCATCGCTGGTGTTAAATGGCAAGTACAGGATTACCGGCAGCGCTGCCGTGGCCAGCTATGATGTCATGTTCGATGTCGTCGACTACCTGATTGCGCTGGAAACTCCGTCCGTTCAGGAAGCCAGTGCCGCAGCCGACTGAACCCGTTTCAGACCAGAATAGGGGCGGGCGCCAGAAACTCCGCCTTCTGAGTTTCAACATCCAGGCGGGCACATCAACCGCCCGGTATCATCATTACGTGACGCACAGCTGGCGGCAGGTCCTGCCGCACGCGAAGCGCACTGAGAACCTGAACGCCATTGCAGAACTGGTGTCACCTTTCGACATGGTGGCCCTGCAGGAGGTCGATTCAGGCAGCCTCAGGTCGGGCTACATCAACCAGTCGCGTTACCTGGCCAACCATGCAGGCATGCCGTTCTGGTGTCACCAGTCGAACCGTAAGGTCGGCACCGTCGCTTATGCGGGAAATGGGTTCCTGAGTCGTTTTGAGCCTGATGCTGTAGTGGAGCATCGCCTGCCCGGCGTCATCCCGGGGCGTGGAACGCTGCTGGTCCGGTTTGGTGACGGCTTCAACGGACTCGACATCGCGATCGTTCATCTCGCACTCGGTAAGAGGGCACGCGCGCTTCAGCTTCAGTTCCTGGGCCGCGAACTGGACAGCAGCCGGCACCTCGTGGTGCTTGGTGATTTCAACACCCAGTTGGATACACCGCACGTCATGGAGTTACGTGACGCCCTGGCGCTGAAGGCGCCAACCCGCGGCCTCGCCACCTACCCATCCTGGCAGCCCCAGCGCGCGATTGACCACGTATTGATCAGCGAAACACTGCAGGCCGGGACGGCGGAAGTACTCGATGTGGCGCTGTCCGATCACTGCCCTGTCGCCCTGGAAATAATCCTGCCCAAAGAACTCCATTTAAAGGAAGCCTTGCGGCCGGTGATCAGCGTGGAGTCGGGGCGGACCCCCTAGAAGCCCGCCAGCATCCGCAGGCCGACCAGTATCAGGAATCCACCAAACAGCCGCTTCACCAGTTTCGGCGGCAAGCGGTGAACCGTGGCCGCACCCAGGGGAGCAGCCAGTGCGCTGGTCAGGGCGATCCCGAAGAAAGCCGGTAAATGGACGTAACCCAGAGCTCCGTTCGGTAATTCGTTTCCCAGCCCAAAGAGCACAAAAGAGATCGTTCCTGCAATGGCAATCGGATAACCGCAGGCCGCAGAGGTTGCCACCGCGTTTTGTGCACGGATTCCATGCCACAATTGCCATGGGCCGGTCAGTGCGCCGCCGCCGATTCCGATCAGGCTTGAAATGCCTCCAATGACGACTCCGGTCAGGCTCATGCCGGGTTGGCCGGGCAACGGCTTTTCTCCATCCGGCTGGCGGCTCAGAATCAATTGCAGGCCCGCCAGGATTGCGAACACACCGAATACCCGTACCAGGGCCGGTCCCTGCAACATGTCTGCAACCGCTGCACCGAGCACCGCACCTGCCATCAACCCTCCGGCCAGGGACCGGACCAGGGACCAGCGAATCGCCCCTTTTCTCTGGTGCGCGATAATGGAGCTGAGCGAAGTAACCAGCATGGTGCCGAGCGAAGTCGCCACCGCCATGTGAATGGCCCAGGGAGCGGTAGCCGGATCCTGCAGAAACAGGTAGGTGAGGGCCGGCACAACGACAAAGCCGCCACCGATACCCAGAAAACCCGCCAGGTAACCTGCCACGATACCGATCAGCGCAAATTCAATCAGCATTCAGCTCTTCCCGCTGAAATATGTCTTGCTGTATGCCTGGCATATTCATATTCTGGTCACCGTGATTTCCAACTTCCTGCAATTTGCGCATCAAACTTTTTGCGGCCCGAACCGCTTTCCCGAGTTTACCCTCCCGACGTGGAAGCAAACAGGTCTGATTTTGGCCCTTGCTGTTCTGGCGTCGACTGATTTGTGGGCCAGCGAGGACCCGGCAGCCAGGCAGCGCGAGGAATTCAGCCAGGCCTGGCAGGCGGCCTCCATGGGAAAAAGAACAGAATTTGAAGGGTTGATGCCCGGACTCAGTAACTACCTGCTTTATCCTTACCTGGAATATGAAGACTTCCGGTACCGCAGGGCCGTTGTGGACGTTCAGGATATGGCGGTTTTCCTGGAGTCGCACCAGGACTGGGCTTTCACGGCTGGTCTGAAAACAGCCTGGCTTCGCACGCTTGGGGAGCGCGGCAAGTGGGACGCGCTGCTAACGTATGCAGACGGCTCAGCCGATACGGAAGTTCAATGTTACCTGGCCCAGGCCAGGATTCAGCGGGGACAAACGGAAGGGCTCGTGCCGGTCGCCAGGTCGCTCTGGGCCGTGGGCAAATCCCAGCCCGACGCCTGTGATCCGGTGTTCACCTGGCTCAGGAAGCAAGGCGGCATTACACCCGCCCTGGCCTGGGAACGAATAGAGCGGGCGATGGAGGCGCGGCAGCCCAGGCTGACACTCTACCTGGCGCGCTATCTGGACGAGGAAGGCCGGGTCTGGGCGGATCGCTGGTACCAGCAGGACCGGGGGGGTTACCGGCAGCTGGATCGGGCCCGTAACTGGCCCGATCAGGAGAAAAGCCGTGATATCACGGCCTATGGCCTGCAGCGTCTGGCGCGCAGCGACGCGGATCGGTCCTGGCGAACTTTTGAATCCATCGCAAATCACTTTGAGTGGCCGGAAGATGTACGTGGAGGCATCCAGAGAAATTTAGCCTTGTGGTCTGCGGTCGAAGGCGCGGACGCAACGCCTCAGCGCATGCAGAACGTCCCGGATAAATATCGCGATGGCAAGCTGATGGAATGGTGGGCCCGTTTCAATCTTTCCCGGGGTGACTGGGGTGGCTTGATCACGGTGATAGAGAACATGCCGGAGGAGCAGAAGAATGATTCCGGGTGGCGTTACTGGGGCGCCGTTGCCCGACTCGAAACCGGCGACCCGGAGCGGGCGCGGGAACTGTTGGGTGAACTGGCCATCGAGGCCGGTTATTACGGTTTCCTTTCGGCAGACCGGTTGGGTTTTCCCTACACAATTTGTCCCGAGGAGCCAGGTGTTGATCCCGGGGAAATAGCAGAACTCAGACAGCAACCGGGGTTCCAGCGGTCACTGGAGCTCAGGAAAGCCGGTATCGTGAACTGGTCAAGAAGTGAATGGCAGATCGCGGTCAAAAGCCTCGACCAGGCCGGGCTGCGCGTAGCAGCAGCGCTGGCTGTCGAGGAAAACTGGCCCGATATGGCGATTTTTGCGCTGGGCAACAGTGGGGACAGGCGCTGGTATGCGTGGCGCTTTCCTGTTGAGTATGCCTCGTTGGTGGAAACCCAGGCGGGCGACCGCAATCTCGACCCGGCATGGGTGATGGGCCTGATGCGTTCAGAAAGCGCGATGGCGGAGGACGCCATGTCATCCGCCGGCGCCAGGGGCCTGATGCAATTGATGCCGGAAACGGCGAAACAACTGGCCAGGCGCCATTCGATCAGCTACACCGGCCAGCGGGAACTGATGCAGGCTGAGGAAAACATTGTTTTGGGCACCACCTATTTGCGTGAACTTCTGGACCGGTTCAATGGCAATCCGGTTTTGGCTTCCGGGGCATACAATGCCGGCCCTCGAGCGGTTGAACGCTGGCTGGCAAACCGCCGGACCGATGATCCCGCGATATGGGTTGAGACACTGCCATACTTCGAAACCAGGGATTACATTCCCCGGGTGCTGGCGTTTTCCACCATTTACGACTGGAGGATGGCTAAACCGGTTGCGCGCATTTCCTCCCGCATGCCCGAATTTTATTCCGGCGCGGGCGGCGGTAACATGAAGATCACAGGCACTGCCGAAATCGTTTGCCGGACCCCCGGCTAAGGGACAGGCAGGCAGGGAGTTTATTATGCGGATCGTATTGCTTGGCGCGACGGGTTTCGTGGGCCATCATCTTTTGCCGGCGCTCGTATCCGCCGGCCATCGTTGCGTGGTGTTGACGCGTTACTCACAGGGTTGCCGTGAACTGGCGGTCACCCCGGGGGTTGAACTACACCAGGCGAATATCTATGACCCGGACCAGCTCAAGACACATTTCGAGGGCGCCGATGCCGTGATCAACCTGGTAGGAATCCTTAACGAATCCGGCCGCAAGGGAAAAGGGTTCTACCGCGCCCACGTGGAACTGGTTGAAACGATTATTGCCGCCTGCAGGGTTGCCGGTGTGAATCGCCTGGTTCATGTCAGCGCCCTGAACGCCGGCAAGGGTTCCAGCCACTACCTGCTCAGCAAGGGGCGCGCGGAAGAGTTGATCAGGAAGGCCGACGATCTCGTCGCGACCATCCTGCAGCCCTCGGTGATTTTTGGCGAAGGCGACGATTTTTTTAACCGCTTTGCCGGATTGCTGAAATTCGTCCCGGTCCTGCCGTTGGCCTGCCCGGAAGCGAAAATGCAGCCTGTTTGGGTGGGCGATCTGACCGCCGCCATGGTGCTCACCCTGGAAGACCCCGAAACGTTTGGAAAAACACTGGTCATGGTGGGTCCGGAAGCATACAGCCTGCGCGAATTGGTCGAGTACACGGCAACCGTTGCCGGCCTCAAGCGTAAAGTTATCGGCCTTTCTGACAGCCTCTCACGCCTGCAGGCGAAATTGATGGATTTTGTTCCGGGCAAACCCTTTTCCAGCGATAACTACCAGTCTCTCCAGATAGAGAACACCAGTATCGAAAACAGCCTCTGGCACTTTGGAATCACCCCGCGATCTTTACAGAGTATTGTGCCTGTTTACCTGTCAGGCTCACCGCACCAGCACCGGCTCGATGAGTACAGGAAATGGACCGGCCGCTGAAATGAGCGGGGTGGTATACCTCGTTGGCGGGGCGGTTCGCGATGGGCTCCTGGGTTTAGCGCACGAGGAAAGTGACTGGGTGGTCGTCGGCAGCACTCCTGATGATCTGCTGGCGCGCGGTTTTCGCCAGGTGGGTGCGTCGTTCCCCGTTTTCCTGCACCCGGAAACCGGCGAGGAATATGCACTGGCCCGGACCGAGCGCAAGCAGGGACATGGTTACCACGGGTTCAGCGTCGATTTTCATCCCGGGGTCACGCTGGAAGAAGACCTGGAGCGACGGGACCTGACCATCAATGCGATGGCGCGCGACGGAAAGGGCGACCTGGTTGACCCGTTCGGCGGGCAGCACGATCTGGAGCGGCGCGTTTTGCGCCATGTGTCTCCGGCTTTTTGTGAAGATCCCTTACGCGTTTTGCGTGTTGCAAGGTTTGCGGCCCGATTCTCCGAACTCGGATTTCGCGTGCATGAGTCGACCATGACGTTGATGCAGGGGATGGTCGCATCAGGGGAATTGGAGCACCTTGTGCCCGAACGGGTCTGGGCCGAATTCAACAAGGCACTTTGCACCACTCAGCCAGGAGTGTTCATTGAAGTATTGCGAACCTGCGGCGCCCTGGCCGTCCTGCTGCCGGAGGTCGATGACCTGTTCGGCATTCCGCAGCCGAAAAACTATCACCCTGAAATTGATACCGGCATCCACGTTCTGATGACCTTGAACCGGGCTGCGCTGCTGGACGGGTCGCCTGAAGTAGTGTTTTCACTTTTGCTGCACGACCTGGGCAAGGGGCTCACGTCGCCTGAACTCCTGCCGGCACATATTGGTCACGAGAAAAAGGGGCTTCCACTGGTGAACCAGGTGTGCGAACGGCTGCGTGTCCCCGGCGCGTTTCGTGACCTGGCGCTCAAGGTCTGTGAACTGCACCTGAGATGCCACCGCCTGATGGAAGCGCGTCCAACAACCGTGATGGACCTGATCGAAAAGGCCGACCTGCTGAGACGGCCAGACCTGGCGGGGGATTTTGTGCTTGCATGCCAGGCCGACTACCAGGGCAGAAAGGGCCTGGAGGACCGGCCCTATCCCCAGGGCGGGCGTTTGCAACGGGCCTTGCGGGCGGCGCTGGCCATACGAGCCAGGGATGTGGAAACGCAGGGGCTCGATGGCGTCGAGATTGGTCAGAAACTGAGAGATGCCCGTATCAAGGCTATAGCCGGTATCGAAGATCCTGCAGGCTGAAACCCCGCAACGTAGTGGTCAGCCCACGGCCCAGGCCCATGACCTGGAATTTCTCGCCCATCATGCCCGGCAGGGTCAGTTGCCTGGCTTGTGAACCGATGGCCAGCCCGCCGTCCTTATCCGTCAGATGATGTTCGGCGATAATTTCGGCCAGCCCGCAGCCGAGCAGGAACAGGGACTGGCTGGTATAGCCTTCCACGTCCAGCCGGTGGATATCGGCGGCTTCCGCCAGCGCGGTGAAATCCACCCAGGCGGTGATATCCTGCAATCCCGGCCAGAAAAACACGTCGTCATGTGCCTGGTGGCGATAGTGACACATCAGGGTGCCGTCAGACCGCTCCGGCAGGTAATACTCGCGCCTTGGATAGCCGTAATCGATGAACAGAGCCAATCCGCGGGTCATTGTGCGAGTGACCGAGCCGAGCCAGTCGGCTATCCGCAGGTTTATCTCCGACCGGTAGCCCGGTTTGAATTCAATGTGGTTGCCGGCCATCGTGTGCTCGACGGCCCGCTGCAATTCTACCGGCGCCTGTCGGCAGGACCACGAAAAGTGGTCATCCTGAAGCGTGACGCAGACCTGTTTGACGCCATCATCACCCACCTGGAAACGTTCAACTGCAAAGGCGTCGAGCACCTCGTTGGCGAGCAAAACACCTTGCCAATCTGCTGCTGGCGGCTCATCCAGCCACTCCACCCGGTCTGCCAGCTGCGGCACGTTGGTCGAGATGAGTTCGCGCTGGACCTGTCTCAGATCAGCGCTGCGCTCAAGCACCCGGTAACGCCGGGGTAAACGGTCCGGCGGCAGCTCGCGCAAAAGATCCGCAGCCATTCGCCCGCTGCCTGCGCCGATTTCCAGAACGTCGTATTCGCCCAGGATGTCTGCCAATTCGATCACCTGGCGGGCGAGACAGGAAGCGAACAAAGGTCCCAATTCAGGCGACGTGACGAAGTCTCCGGATCTGCCCAGTTTGTGCAGACCGGCAGAGTAGTAGCCCAGGCCCGGTTCGTACAGGGCCATTTCCATGAAACGCGAAAATGGCAGCATCCCGTCATCATCCATTTCTTTTTGAATGCGATTACACAGCGAAGCGCTCAGTTGCTTGAGCTCGTCAGAGGGTTCGGGCAGGATGTTGCGGGACATAGGTTGCAAGTGTGTTGGAGGGAAAAGTGCATGTCCAGTAGAAAAACAGCCCTGGTAACGGGGGCCGCAGCCCGGATTGGCGCGGCCATTTGCAGAACCCTTCACACGCGTGGTTGCGATGTGGTGCTCCACTACAACTCCAATGTCGAGGCGGCGGAGCATCTGGCCAGCCAGCTCAATCGGGACCGGGAAGGGAGCGTGACCATCGCGCAGGCGGATCTCTCGATGCAGGCAGGCGTCGACAGCCTGGCCAAGCAAGTCTCGAAGCGCTTTGGGACGCTGGACGTGCTGGTCAACAACGCTTCGCGTTTCTACCCGACAGCAGTCGGCAGCACTCAAGCCTGGCAGTGGGACGACCTGCTGAGCAGTAATCTGCGTGGGCCATACTTTTTGGTCCAGGCGCTGCTTGATACGCTGCGCACTGCCGGTGGTTCGGTCATCAATATTATCGACATTCATGCCGATCGCCCGATGGCCGGGCATTCGGTGTATTGCATGACCAAGGCGGGCCTGACGATGATGACCCGGGCTCTTGCCCGGGAGCTGGGGCCTGCCATCCGGGTGAACGGCGTCTCGCCGGGAGCAATCTTGTGGCCCGAAAATGCACCGGATTCCGCTGAGAAACAGGAAATACTGCGCCGAACGGCTCTCGGACGAATAGGCGACCCCGCCGATATTGCTTCTGCCGTCGCTTACCTGGCGCTGGATGCGCCGTATGTCACCGGGCAGATCCTCGCCGTGGACGGCGGCCGCTCCCTGAACATGTAGGAGTCTCTCGGGAGTTACAGCTCTAGCAGCTTCAGTTTGGCATCCCGGGGTGAAAACGCCTTCCAGAGCTCGGAAATCGTCTTTCGGCAAATGGGGTGCAGCAGGTCCGGTGCGAGGTCCGCTAGCGGTTTCAGCACGTACGCGGCCGACAGGATTTCGCCGTGCGGCAGTTCCAGGGCGGGGCTGATCAAATACAGGTCGTCAAACATCAGGATATCGATATCCAGCGTACGGTTGGAAAATTTCGGGGCTTCCCGGTTCCGTTGGTGACGGTCCTCCAGCGCATGCAGGAGCTCTTTCAGGTCCAGCGGACCCAGGTCCGTTTCAACTTTCGCAACCAGGTTGATGAAGTCCGCCCCTTCGAATCCGAACGAAGAGGTTTGATAAACAGGAGACAGCTCTACCCGGTCAAATGCCTCGCGTAACCCGGCGATTCCGGAAGTGATATTTTTCCTCGCGTTGATATTACTTCCGATCCCGAGATAGGCTGTGCTCATCAGGTTATGACGGAAGGTCATCCGCGCCGCGCTCGATGATCACGCCGACCGCGCTCGATCCCCGCACCGCGCCGGGTTTGCTCAGTTTCAGTTTCAGCCGCTTCACCGGGAACTCGTCCAACACGATGGCGGCACACTTTTCAGCCAATGCCTCGACCAGCTGAAATTCACTCTGTTCGATGAAGTGGATCAACCGCTTGGATACCGCCTTGTAATCCAGGGTATCCTCGATGGCGTCGGAAGCGGCGGCCTGGCGGATATCGAACTCCATTTCCAGGTCGAGGCTGACGGACTGCCTGATTTCCCGCTCCCAGTCGAAAATACCAATCACCGTTTCGACCATCAGGTTTTCAATAAATACTCGATCCATGTTTATTGCCTTATCGCGGGGATGTTGTGCTCATCAGTTCAGCCAGGGGCCAGCGCGGCTGTGCCCGGATGATGTTTGGTTCGGTTTCTCCTGCCAGCAGGCGATGGTAGCCCGCGAAAGCAATCATCGCGCCGTTGTCGGTGCAGAACTCAATCCTCGGGTAGGAAACACTCCATCCGTATTTCTTTCCCGCCCGTGACAGGGTTTCCCGGAGTTGCAGGTTTGCGCCGACCCCGCCGGCGATGACCAGGTGACTGCAACGTGTTTGCTGCATGGCCCGCCGGCACTTGATGACCATGGTATCCACGACGGCCTTCTGGAATCCGGCGGCGATGTCAGCGCGGGCATTTTCCTCTTCGGAGTGCTTGTTCCACAGGTTGCGTGTATGAGTCTTCAGGCCACTGAAACTGAACTCGAGTCCAGGCCGGTCGGTCATAGGTCGCGGAAAGCGGAACTTGTCCGGATCGCCATTTTCAGCGGCGCGGGCGAGAACCGGCCCGCCTGGATATCCGAGCCCGAGGAGCTTCGCAGTCTTGTCAAAAGCCTCTCCGGCAGCGTCGTCCAGCGTTTCCCCCAGCACGTGGTAGTCCCCGAATTTACGGACTTCGACCAGCATCGAGTGTCCTCCCGAGACCAGCAGTGCAACAAAGGGGAAGCCGGGTTGATTCGGTTCCAGCAGGGGGGCCAGGAGGTGTCCCTCCATGTGGTGGACAGCGACGGCCGGGACACCCAGTGCCTGTGCGATGGCCCTGCCGGCTGATGCGCCGACCAGCAGGGCTCCAACCAGGCCGGGTCCGGCGGTGTAGGCAACACCGTCAATCTCCTGGCGCGTGGTGCCGGCTTTTTTCATGCATTCATCCAGCAGGGGCAGCAGTTTCCGGACGTGGTCACGGGAAGCGATTTCAGGAACGACGCCCCCATACTCGGCATGGATGTGGGCCTGTGAATAGAGCACGTGCGCCATCAGGCCGAGATCGCCATCGAAAATGGCTACCCCGGTTTCATCGCAGGAAGTTTCAATACCCAGTACGCGCATGGTTACTTTATAGGTGCAGTGTGCCCGCACTGCAATGGCTTTGTCGTTTTAAACATTTTACGATTGTTACAGCAGACTCTTGTGTTATCTTGTCCGGCTCGAATTTTATGAGGTTATTTAGTGGCTAAGCGTTTGGGTGTGGCGGCTTCCGGAAGCGCGGAGGTATCGCAGTCAGCAGTGGAGATTCTGAAAGCCGGAGGCAACGCGTTCGATGCCGTTCTGGGCGCCTTGTGCACTGCTTCAATCGCGGAACCTCTGCTGGTCAGCCTGGGCGGAGGTGGCTTCATGCTGGCGCTTCCGGATGGTCATAAACCGAGAGTTTATGATTTCTTCTGCCACACGCCGAAACACAGGCGCCCGGATCATGAACTGGATTTCTACCCGATCATGGCGAATTTCGGGACTGCGGAGCAGGAATTTCATATCGGCATGGGCTCCATTGCAGTCCCCGGTGTCGTAGCAGGAATTGTTCAGGCGCATCGTGAACTCGGGCGCATGCCGATCAGGGAAATAGTAGCGCCTGCTGTTGACCTGGCCCGGTCAGGCGTCCTGATCGACGCATTCCACCACTACGTCATCCGGATTTTGCGCCCCATCATGGAAGCGACGCCCGAAACGTTCCAACAGTACCAGTCGAATGTTGTCCCGGGCGACCTGATCCATGAAGGGGAGTTGCTGAGAAACCTGGGCGCGGCGGAATCGCTTGAAGCGCTTGTCTCCGAGGGTCCCGGGTTGTTTTACCAGGGTGAGTTGGCTGCGCGGCTGGCCAATGACTGCCGCGAAAAAGGCGGGCACATCACCCTCGAGGACCTGGCGGCGTACCGCGTCGAGCTGAGGGAACCGGTCGTATTCCGGCATCGCGGCGCCCGTTGCGCGATCAATCCGCCGCCATCACCCGGGGGAAGCCTGATCGCATTCGCGCTTGGTGTGATGGGAGACTGGCCTTCTGAAAATGATTCCTGGGGCAGTGAAACCCATGTGCTCAACCTGCTCAGGGGGATGCGGGCCGCCAGCGTTGCGCGGCATGAATATTCGATGGAAGCCGGACTCGAGCTTGATAAAATGAAGGTTCTGCTGGGCGAGGAGACGGTTCGCGAATGGCAGCAGGGCCTTGAACTGCATTCACTGTTCAGTCGGGGCACGACCCACATCAGCGTGGCCGACGCAGAAGGGAACATCGCGAGCCTGACGGCCTCCAACGGCGAGGGCTGTTCTTATACGCTGCCTGGCACCGGTATCATGCTCAACAACATGCTGGGGGAAGAAGATCTGAACCCGGGCGGCTTCAACCGCTGGAAAACGGGCGCCAGGCTGGCTTCCATGATGTCGCCTGCCGTGGTGGAGTTGCCGGATGGGACCCGGTTTGCCCTCGGTTCAGGGGGTTCAAACCGCATTCGCAGCGCGGTCACCCAGGTGCTGGTCAACCTGCTGGATTTTGGCATGACACCGGAAGAGGCGGTTTCGGCCCCCCGGATGCATCTTGAAGGCCAAATGCTGAGCATCGAACCGGGATTCAACCCAGATGCCCTTTTTACCCTGGAGTCTGCGGCCCCCGTTTCGCACCTTTGGCCGGAAAAAAACCTGTTTTTTGGCGGTGTGCACACGGTTTCCGTCAAGCCTGGCGGTATCTTTGACGGTGCGGGCGACCCCCGTCGCGGCGGTGTAGTGGCCTTCGCCTGAAAAAGAAATACGCACAAACCTTTGCTTCGATCGTTAAACCCTTGGTAAAATAAACGGCTAAGTTGATTTATTGCCAAATTCGGCACAAACGGAAGAGTGAAAATTAATGCCAAGTGTAAAAGTTCGCGATAACGAGCCTTTTGAGTACGCACTGCGCCGCTTCAAGCGCTCCTGTGAGAAAGCCGGAGTGCTCGCTGAAACCCGCCGCCGTGAATTCTATGAAAAGCCTACCCAGGAACGTAAACGCAAAGCGGCAGCAGCCGTCAAGCGAAACATGCGCCGCCTGTCACGGGAAGTTGTTCGTCGCACCCGCCTTTACTGAATGTCACTGAAGTCCCGTATCCTGGAAGATGTCAAGACAGCCATGCGCGCGCACGAGCGCGAGCAATTGGCAACCTTGCGCCTGGTGACGGCGGCGATTAAACAAAAAGAGGTTGATGAGCGTATCGACCTCAATGACGAACAGGTATTGGCCGTGCTGGACAAGATGGTGAAGCAGCGCCGCGAGTCCATTGAGCAATTCGAAAATGCCGGCCGGGAAGACCTTGCGGCAAAAGAGCGTTCCGAGCTAGCCATGATCCAGAACTATCTGCCCGAGCCATTGGGTGACGAGGAACTGGCTGCGCTGATCCGGTCAACGATTTCCGAAGTCGGCGCCACTGGAATCCGCGATATGGGTCCGGTCATGAACGCTTTGCGTGGCCAGGTACAAGGCCGCGCCGACATGAAAGCCGTGAGCCAGGCCGTCAAGTCACAACTCTCATCCTGAACGAGGCAGCCTGAATGGGCGGGTTAATCCCGGATTCGTTCATCGAGGAACTCCTCGGCCGCGTTGATATCGTTGACATCATCGAACGGCGCGTCCCGTTGAGACGGGCAGGGCGGGAATTCCAGGCCTGCTGTCCCTTCCACGACGAAAAGACCCCATCGTTTACCGTCAGTCCGCAAAAGCAGTTCTACCACTGTTTTGGCTGCGGAGCGCACGGTTCAGCGATAGGTTTCCTGATGAATTTCGAAGGCCTCGAGTTTGTCGACGCTGTCGAGGATCTTGCCGGCCATGCCGGGTTGGAAGTTCCCCGGGAAGCCGCACAGAAGGCGCGACCGTCAACCGACCTGTATGAGATCATGAGCCTGGCTGCTGACTTTTACGAGGAAGAGCTGAAAAATAGTCCGGAAGCCGTTGCCTACCTCAAAAAGCGTGGGCTTTCCGGTGAGGTCGCAAAAAAATTCAGCGTCGGATTTGCCCCGCAGGGCTGGGACAACCTGATTTCCCGGCTGGGTACTGACGCCAACCGCCTGTCCCGGTTGAAACGCGCCGGTATGCTGAGCCAGGGCAAAAGCGGGGAATACGACAAATTCCGGCACCGAATCATGTTTCCCATTCACGACCGCCGGGGCCGGGTGATCGGATTTGGCGGGCGGGCGCTGGACGACGACGGGCCCAAGTATCTCAACTCACCCGAGACAGAGCTGTTTCATAAAGGCAGGGAACTGTACGGGCTGTACCTGGCCAGAAGCAGCCAGGCGAAACTGGACCGAATCCTGGTTGTCGAAGGCTACATGGATGTGGTGGCGCTGGCCCAGTACGGGTTTACCAATTGTGTTGCGACTCTTGGCACCGCAACCACCGGTGACCAGGCCGAGTTACTGTTTCGTGCGGCGGATGAAGTGGTCTACTGCTTCGACGGTGACCGGGCGGGAAGAAAAGCCGCCTGGAGAGCGCTGGAGGCGACCCTGCCCCGGTTGCGGGAAGGCCGGCAGGCCAGGTTTCTGTTTCTGCCGGAGGGAGAGGATCCGGACAGCATGGTGCGCACCAGGGGGGCAGAAGCTTTTTCTGAAGCACTGGACCATGCACAACCCCTTTCGGAGGTCTTTTTTGATCATTTCACCGGCGAGGTGGATATGAAGTCGATGGATGGAAGAGCCCGGCTGGTGGAACTGGCCAGGCCCCTGATGGACAAAATTCCAGGCGGCGTGTTTCACGATATGATGCGGGGGCGCCTGGAAACACTGGCACAACATCGTATTTCGGAGCCGGTGGGCGCCCGCCCCGGGCCGGGCAAGCGGCCGCATACCGCCGGCAAGCCGGTGCAGCAGAGAACGCCAATGCGGATGGCGCTGGCGCACCTGGTGCAGAATCCCTCGCTGGCATTGAACGTTAACAGCCTGGAAGCATTTGAAGGTTGTGACCTGGCGGGCTTTGATATCTATCGTGAACTTGTTGACTTCTGCGGCAAAAGCCCCAATATGACAACCGCTCAGTTACTGGAACTTTGGCGCGATCATCCTGCCCAATCACATTTGAATTTGCTGGCGACCTGGTCCATTCCGGGTGAAGAATCCCGGTTGGCGCAGGAGTTCATGGATGCAGTAACAGGATTGGAGTTGCAGTGGACGGATACACAGATTGCGAGGATGCCAAAAATCGTCGATCTGGGAATGGAAGAAAGGAAGAAATTGCTTTTACTGCAGCAGCGGCGACAACAGTTGATCGGTGCGCTGCAGGGCGAAAAGCCAGAGTAGGGGGCGGACGAACGTCACATTTATGTAACGTTGTCGCCGAGTTGATGGTCTTGAACTATAGTTAATTATCACTAGTAGAATTTATGAACGAGAATCAGCAATCACAATTGAAAGACCTCATTACCAAGGGTAAAGAGCAGGGCTTCCTCACATACGCCCAGGTGAATGATCATCTGCCGGACGATATTGTCGACCCGGAGCAGATTGAAGACATCATCAACATGATCAACGACATGGGGATATCGGTGCACGAAGTAGCGCCGGATACCGATACGTTGCTGCTCAACGACTCTGCCACCACGGACACCGAGGACGATACTGCAGCGGAAGAAGCGGCAGCAGCGCTTGCCGCTGTAGAGTCGGAAATTGGCCGAACCACTGACCCCGTGCGCATGTATATGCGCGAAATGGGTACTGTCGAATTGCTGACTCGCGAAGGCGAAATCGCCATAGCCAAGCGCATTGAAGACGGCCTGCTGCAGGTTCACCATGCGTTATCCCGGTTCCCCGGTACCTATGCCGCCCTGCTGGTGCAGTTTGCCAACTACAAGGACGGCAGGCAGCGCCTGACCGAATTGATGATCGATTTCATCGACCCCGAAGAACTGGCCAAGCAGGAAATTCCCAAGCCGCCCAAGCCGGCCAAGGCGAAAATCGCTGAGAAAGACGACAGCGACGACGATGATGAAAACGACGACGACGAAGATGAAGACGACGAGGTAGAGGATCAGGGCCCCACCGGACCCGATCCGGAAGAAGTCGACCAAAAGTTTGAAGAAATGGCTGTGCTGTACAAGAAGTACCTGACCCTTCAGGACAAACACGGTTCCGGCCACGTCAACGCGATAAAAGTCATGGACCAGATGGCCCATATCTTCCTGCGCATCAAGTACCCGGCAAAGATGGTGGATCACCTGGTTGACCGGTTGCGTTACGTGGTATCCCAGACCCGCGACCTGGAACGTATGATCCTGCAGATGGCCGTGGTACAGGCCAAGATGCCCAAGTCGGTCTTCCTCAAGTCCTTCATGGAAAACGAAGCCAATACCAAGTGGCTGGTGCCGGTTTTGAAAGGCACCCAGAAATGGGTTCCGGCGCTCAAGGAATACGCACCCGAAATCCGTACCGTGCAGGAAAAACTGGGGCGGCTCGAGAAAGAATCACGACTTACCATTGCCGAGCTGAAAGACATCAACCGGACCATGTCGATTGGTGAAGCCAAAGCGCGCCGCGCCAAGAAAGAGATGGTGGAGGCCAACCTGAGGCTGGTGATCTCGATTGCGAAAAAGTACACCAACCGCGGCCTGCAGTTCCTGGACCTGATCCAGGAAGGCAACATCGGCCTGATGAAAGCCGTCGACAAGTTCGAATACCGCCGGGGTTACAAGTTCTCGACTTATGCCACCTGGTGGATCCGCCAGGCCATCACGCGCTCGATTGCCGACCAGGCCCGCACCATCCGTATCCCGGTGCACATGATCGAAACCATCAACAAGCTGAATCGCATTTCGCGCCAGATGCTGCAGGAAATGGGCCGCGAGCCCGTGCCCGAAGAACTGGCGATCCGCATGGAAATGCCCGAGGACAAGGTGCGCAAGGTTCTGAAAATCGCCAAGGAACCCATTTCGATGGAGACGCCGATCGGCGACGACGAAGATTCGCACCTGGGTGATTTTATTGAAGACGCCAACATCTCCTCGCCGGTGGATTCCGCCACAGGCTCCGGTCTGACCGGAACCGTGCAGGGCGTGCTCGCCGGCCTGACACCGCGTGAGGCCAAGGTGCTGCGCATGCGCTTCGGCATTGACATGAACACCGACCACACGCTGGAAGAAGTCGGCAAACAGTTCGACGTGACCCGCGAACGCATTCGCCAGATCGAAGCCAAGGCGCTGAGAAAACTGCGTCACCCGACCCGCTCGGAGCAGCTGCGAAGCTTCCTCGACCTCGATTAAACTTGTTGGAACGGCCTATGGCCTCAATTAAAAAGCCCGCAAACGCGGGCTTTTTTGTGTCTGAAAGTAATTTCCCTACGCAACTCAGTTGTTTTCACGGACATCAAACTCGATAACTCTCCGCTAACATCAACAATGCCATTTGATGCTTCAACAATTACCGGTTATATTACCGGATATATAACACCGGTAATTATCCATGACACCATCACAAACCAGAGCGGTAAAGAACCACCGTAAAAGACAGGCTGAAAAGGGAATCGTGCGGATGGAAATCAGTGTGCCAGAATGCGATAAGGCTCTGCTAAGAGATATTGCGGCCAACCTGAGGGCAGGAGGTGAATTGGCTGACAGAACGCGTTTAGCCTTAAGTAAGGTACAGAATCCATACGCCGGCATGAATTTCAAGCAACTACTCGAAGCTGCCCCCATTGAAGGCCTGGAGTTTGAACGATCCAAAGAAACAGCCAGAGATATAGAGTTTTGAACTTCCTTCTCGACACTAACGTTTTCTCAGAAATGCGAAAAGGCCCCAATTGTCATGATGCCGTGAAGCTTTGGTGGAATGGCGTGGATGATTCATCGCTCTATTTGAGTGTCATCGTGTTGGGAGAGATGCGACGTGGAATTAGCAAGGCTGAGAAAGAGAAAGGCGGAAAAGCGGCAAAGTATGAAGAGTGGCTCGGCAACGCGATGCAACTATTTGCCGGGAGAATTCTCGCTGTTGATCTTAATGTTGCCGATCTCTGGGGCCGTCTCACAGCGGGGAGATCGATTCCACTGGCGGACAGCTTACTTGCCGCCACGGCCATTACCTACAACCTCACCCTGGTGACCAGGAACATCAGGGACATCAAAGACACTGGTGTCAGGTACCTGAATCCATTTGAACCTGTGGATATACGTTGATCTTATCCTCAGGTAAAATACCTTCCGCTTCCAAAGCGTACAAATCATCAATTCAAGGGCCCTTAGCTCAGCTGGTTAGAGCACTCGACTCATAATCGATTGGTCGCAGGTTCAAGTCCTGCAGGGCCCACCATTTTTTGACGTTTTAAGATTTTTAGCCTCCCGGCCAGGAATCAGAGGTTTTGGCATAACGAACCACCTGGTATATCGCAATGTTTCTTTTTCTCAGTAAGCTGACTACATCCGGAACACATTGGATAGGCAGTTCAACCTGGTAACCATGGGGCAATCGCTCGATTCGACTTGCCCTTTCGGACCCAACAAACTCTGTCAGTAAATTAAAAGCAGTATCGTTTACATCGCGCAGCTCGAAATAGACCCGATACATATCACTCGTATAATCAAGCGGTGTGCCGATCTCAAGGGTTTCATATGCTGGTTCTGCTTTATTACTTTTCATCTAGTCACCACAATATTTGATTTCAGATAATCGCTCACTGCTTGTTTATTGAGTGTGGGGCGTTTAAAACGCCAGATTGCCAGAAACCCACCGGCGGTCCACAGGCCGCGGATGCCCCCGGCCATCAAAAAGTGGTTCAGGAATCCGTCATTTCGGCATGCCGGAAGTGCAACGCCCCGAACTCTTCTCCCTGGCCCCAGGTCAACACCAGTTCACCTGCGATGAAAGAAAACTGGGTCACGTTACCGAGTGCGGTAAGAAAACGGCTCTCGGCCTGAGAAAGACTTTCATCGACACAGGCGCGCCTGGTGCTGCCGACCGGACCGACCGTGATGTCTCCCACCAATGCTCCATCATTGACATCGGCAAAATACCGGTTACAGGTGGATGCGCCAGTAAAACGTCCCTCGACAAACTGCAAATCTATATGAACGCCGTCTTCGACCGGTTCGTCGTAACCCCAGCGACTCAGTACCCAGTTATCGTTGG
>JAHEFT010000039.1 GCA_024640025.1 Chromatiales bacterium | reverse complement strand
GTGCCCAGGGATGGCTCGAACGTGTCCTGAACAGGGCAAGGTCATTCCCGACTCATGGCACGGCGTTTGAGCCTCTGGTTTGGTATGGAGTCAGATCGCCGGCAGGGCGGCTCCCACCATGCCGCAGCCTGTTCTACAGGTAGACGGCCTCCAGGCGGGCTAGCAGTTGGTCGTCGGCGTCGAACAGTTCCAGGAACAAACCGCTGATTTCGTAGCGGGCCGTGGCGCCGAGGGCGGCGAGAAAGCCCTGTTCGGTATCCATGCCCTCCGGGCAGGCCATCATCGTGGCGCCCATAGCGGAGAAGGCCAGGGAACCATCCGCTGATTCGAACTGCCCGAAGAAGTTGTTGCAGCCGGCAAAGCCACGTACTTTCGATTCCTCGGACGCCAGGATCATGTTGACCTCTTTCATGCCCTCCGGAGCCGTGACCGTCTTGCCGTTCAGTTCATCCAGTCTCCAGTAGGTTCCTATGAGCTCGGCATGCGTGGTTGGGGCACATGTTCCATCAGGATCTATTTTATTAAATACATCTACTATTAAATTGATATTACTAGATTTTCTTACCATTGAAGGTCGTGAAATTATCCGACCTCTCAGTTCTACCCTCACTTCCGTTCCAGGCTCAATTCCTGAATTCAAATACGCGCGTTCAAGTTCTATATATTGGCCTTCCATCGCAACCGGCCAGGTTTTTCCGTCGCGGCAGTCACGGAACAGGGGGGCGTCCGCCATGTACCGGAACATGCCCTCCAATTCCATTCCCGGTGTTTCACCAGAGGTCTTTGCCGTCTGCCTGGGCTTGCCGCCCACCCGGACCAGCACCAGTTTAACCTCGTTGCCCGCACCCCGGGTCAGGACGGGTACGTTGGTGTCGGTGGTGAACACCAGGTGGCCGCGATCGATGATCCTGGCCCGGATCGAGTAAGTCATACGCTCGTCAATGGCGGCGGGATCGTATTCAAGTTCAAACGGAATCGGAACCTGTCCCGGATTCGGAATCACCATGCTGGACAATTCGACGGCCGCTGCATCAGCACGGGAGACATCCTGCAGGCTGACTTCTACGACGGCTTCGGGGCTGAGCGCTATCCGTTCCCTGTACGTAACTGAACCGCTCACCATGGCGGTCTGCGGGGCGTTATCGCCAACCGAAGCCTGGTCGCCAGGTTTGCAGCCGACGATAAAACCCGCCAGCAAGACAGCAAACAACAGACTCCATTTCTTCATTCTCAATCCTCTTTTTCTTCAAGTTTCGTGGCGGCTGCAGCTTTTTCCCTGGAAATAATGGTTCCGGTGATCACCAGTTTCATGCCTTCTTCGAATGACATATCCACCGGTGTCAGGCAGGCCCGGGGTAAAAACAGGGTGTAGCCGCCGATCTGGTAGCTCATCGGCAGGTATACGGCGATCGGTTCTTCAACGGTGAGTTGCATGGGAAGCCTGCTGAAATCTTCGCGGGTCACAAATCCCAGTTGCTCAAATTCCTGCCCGGGGATCTTCACCAGCACCACCTTGCTCAGGCCGATCTGGCTATCCGGACTCAGGTAAGCGATAAAATCCTTAAGCGCGGAATAGATGGTTTTGACCAGCGGCAGGCGGTGCAGGATCGTATCGCCAAAGGCAAACAGTTTCTGGAACAGGATGACGTGGGTCAGGAGTCCGACCAGGATGGTGATGGCCACGGCGGAAATGACGCCCATGCCGGGGATGTACCAGCCTGAAGGCAGGAAACTGATCAACAGGCTTCCCAGAATCTGTTCGGCCTCGCGGGCAAACCACCACAGGATAGCTATAGTCAGGCTGACCGGGATGACGACCACGAGTCCTTTCAGAAATAGCTTACCCAGCGCGTTCATGGGGTTTTTCACCTTGGGTTCAGACGGCTTAGATGCCCACTTTCGACAGGGCGTCGATGATTTCCCTCAGGAAGCGTTCAGCCACCGGGTGATCCACCGCAAACCGGGTTTCAATGGATTTCGCGTGATCCACTACACTGTCGAAGTCGTCGTCAGCTGAATCCGGATCCAGCAGGCGATCGATTTCACCATCCAGGTCGCTGACCAGGCCCCGGGTTTCCGGATCAACTGTTTCGGTTTTTTCCAGAACCTCCTGGAGGTCATTCAGCAGGTCTTTGAGGCTTTTGTCAGTCATCGGCATCAATTATCGTTCAATGTGGTTTGCACTGCATCTACTCTATCATTTCACAGCGTTAAGTGAATCAGAATCACTCGGGAATAGCGACAGTTGTGTATTGTTCGGCCAGGGATAAACAGCGACATGGAATAAGGGTTAAAATCTGTGTGCTTCGCCACGCGACATGCAACCCGGGATACCGATGACAATGGATCATGCAAATATTGAAATTCGGGCAGTCGAAAACGCTGCCGACATGAAGGCTTTCATTTCCGTGCCCTGGCCGATCTACAAGGATGACCCCAACTGGGTGCCGCCGCTGAAGTTTGAGCGAAAAGAAGCCTTTTCTGCGAAAAATCCCTTTTTCCTGCATGCCCGCTGGAAGGCCTGGGTCGCCTGGCGCGGCGGCGAACCGATTGGCCGGATTTCAGCCCAGATTGACGACCTTTACCTGCAGCGCCACGACGCCCATACCGGGTTTTTCGGGCTGATCGAGGCCCCGGAAGACCCGGCAGTGTTCGCTGCTCTGTTTGAAACGGCAGAGGGCTGGCTCCGGGAGCAGGGGATGAAAACGGTGCTGGGGCCATTCAACCTGGGCATTAACCAGGAAATCGGCTGCCTGGTTGAAGGGTTCGATACTCAACCCTACGTGATGATGGGACATGCACGGCCCTACTATGGCCCTTCGATCGAAAACCAGGGGTATGCCAGGGAGCAGGATGTTCTTGCCTACGAATTGGACCGATACATGTACGAAATTCCCGAAATCGTCCGCCGTATCCGGGATCGCCAGTCCGACAAGATGAAGCTGAGGCAGGTGGACCGGAAAAACACGGCGGCGGAACTGGAAATCCTGCGCGATATTTTTAACGACGCCTGGTCGGAAAACTGGGGCTTTGTTCCCTTCACAAAAGAAGAATTCGGCACTGTGGGCAAAGAGTTGTTCATGATTGTTCCGCCGGATTTCACCTGGATTGCCGAGGCGGAAGGAGAACCGGCTGCCTTCATCGTGATGATCCCGAACCTGAACGAAGCGATCGCCGATCTCAACGGCAAACTGTTTCCGTTCGGCTGGGCCAAACTGCTCTGGCGGCTCAAGGTCAAGGCCCCGAAATCGGGCCGGATTGCCCTGATGGGTGTCCGAAAAAAACACCAACAAACCCGACTTGGGCCGGCGCTGGCCCTGTTGACCACCGGCGCGCTGCATGAACCCGGAATGAAACGGAAGATGGAAAGGGTGGAGATGTCCTGGATCCTGGAACAGAACCAGGGGATGCGGAACATCATTGAAAAAATGGGCGGCATAGTGACCAAACGGTACCGCATGTACCGCAAAGAACTGGGCTGATGGATTTGCGGTTTTCCGCCGTGGTCCTGGCCGGCGAACGACCCGGCGGGAGCGACTTCAGCCGCGAACTGGGTTTGACCGCGAGCGTCCTGGCGGATGTGGCCGGAAAGTCTGCGCTGGCGCGCGTGATCGAGGCGCTGGAGTCCAGCCGGTCAGTGACGGGCGGTGTGCTATGCGGCCCCGCTGAAAACGTCTATCGGGAGGCTCCCGAATTCGGACAAATCCTGGCCAACAGCTCATTCAGCTGGATTGAACCCAGGTCGGGGCCGAGCGCCAGCGCACTGGCCGGGATTGAACACGTGAACCGGTTTCCTTTACTGTTAACCGCCGGCGACCATGCCTTGCTCAGCGGCGGGATTGTCGATGATTTTTGCTCCAGGGTGAGCACCCTTGATGTGGACATTGCAGTCGGCCTGGTGCCGTATCCCGTCGTTAAGGCTGCCTATCCCGAGACGAAACGCACGGTGTTGAGGTTCAGCAACGGCGAATTTTGCGGCAGTAACCTGTTTGCGATCCTGAGCCCCGAAGGAAAAGCTGGTCCGGCGTTCTGGACCCGGCTGGAAGCCGACCGAAAGCGGCCCTGGCGCATGGTGCGTCACGGAGGCATCGGGTTGCTGTTGAAATACCTCCTGGGTCGCTTATCGCTGGAAGATGCCCTGGAAACGCTGTCAAAGGCGATGGGCTGCCGCCTGGGCCACGTGCTGATCGACAACCCACGAGCAGCCATCGACGTCGACTCCGTCGCCGACCGGGACCTGGCGGAGAAGATTCTCCTCGGTGATCAGAGGTAGGAGCGGATTAGGCCGGGATCAGACATCGTGCCGTTCTGAAACGGGCACTCCGGACCCGGTGCGGAGCCAGAGACCAGTCGTCAGGACACGTTCAAGACATCCCTGTGCTCTCATTGGCTGTTCCCGACAGCCAATGGTCCTGACGACTGGTCTCTGGCTCCCCACCTGAACTTCTCTGCCCAATCGAACTGCAGTGCATCCAACGCCGGGTGAGCACGGTAAACGGGCTATTTTTCTGTGCCCATTTAGCCGCCGATTGAAGGGTTCCGCCCGGGGCGATTTTCAGGGATGAAAATCGAGGGCTGATTGGGCAGGAGCCCAACCAGACCGGTCCCGATCAGGCGGGTTCCTGATTGAGGGGAGCCTGAAAGGCCGGCTAAGAAAGGGCTCAGGGAAATAGCCTGTTTACCGGACTCGGAGGTCAACTGGTGGATTAGGTAACACTATCGCTGCAGCCAGATTTAGAACGTAGCTGAAGCAGCCCCTACGGTGTTTCTTTCAAGAGGCTATCGAGGTGGTCCCCCAGCCGGTGGGCCAGGGCCAGGATGGTCAGGGTGGGGTTGGCCCAGCCGCCGGTGGTGAACACGGAACTGCCGGCAATGTGGAGGTTTTCGTAACCGTGGACCGTGCAGTTTGCATCGACCACGCCGGTTGCCGGTGAGCCGCTCATGCGGGTCGTGCCCATGTGATGGTAGCCGCCGATCGGGTGGTTGCCGACCGTGGGGTCGACCGGCCAGGCATTGGTTCCGTCTTCCAGCCAGGCAGACGTTTGTACCTTGCCCAGGCCGAGGCGGTCAAACTCCCGTCCCATCGCTCGCGCCAGTTCCAGCACCGTCCGTTTGTCCAGTTCACATAGCTGCCAGTGCAGGTCGCCCCGGCGGCAGCCCAGGGCATCGGTTTCGCTCGAGAGTTTCACACGGCTGTCAGGATTCGGCGCCTGCTCGGCGCGGGCCATCAGGTAGAGTTCCATGCGTTTCACCCGGGCCACGCCCCTGATCAGTCCCATCGACAGATGTTTCTGCAACCAGTCCAGCAATCCCCTGTACAGATGCCAGGCTTTGCGGTTGGCCCGGGTCGCATTGAGGTCGTGTTTCAGGTTCATGTAAACCTTGCTGCCCACTCCCAGACCCAGGTCGGGATTGCGCTGAATCTTGAAAGTAGCTGCGCTGTTCAGAATGCCCTTGCTGCGTTGCAGCGCCTCCGGCGTGACCAGGGCAGGCGCCAGGGGTGGGCCCGATGACGGGTAGCGTTTGCGGTAGTGCGCCCAGAACCAGGCCGGGTCGTCGGTTTTGATGTGCGCAATGCGTCCGTGCGGGTGTTCCATGAAATAGCGGCCCACCTGGTCGCCGGAATTTCCGATGCCGTTCTTTTCCACGTCATCCGACATCAGCAGCAGGCGGGCATTTTCGATCGCGCCGCAGGCCAGCACGAAATGCTTCGCGCGAACCGTTGTCTCGCGACCATCCAGGGTGCGTGCAGCCAGGTGCTGGACGTCCCCGGCCTGTTCGCCCGCCTGGATTTTGACCACGTTGGCATGGAGTACGATCCGTACATTCGGGGCGGCGATGAGGTCATCGACCTGTTCACTGTTGAAGCGTTCTTTCTTGCTGTCGAAACGCCAGAACAGGTGTGCGATTTCGTCCGGGTTGAAATCAATGGGTTTCAGCTGGAGCTTGTCCCACATTCCCGCACTGTAGTCATACTCGCCCAATTCCAGCGAGTCATGGGCAATGCGGTAGTACGGCTCGAGGTCCTCCAGTGTAATGGGCCAGCCGCTGTGTGGAACCCAGTCCCGTTTTTCGAAATCAATCCGGTCCAGCGGCACCGAGCGGCCGCCCCAGATATTGGTGGTGCCGCCAAAAAACCGCAGCCGGGAATGCGCCAGTTCATAGTATTCCATCCCGGTGATTTCCCCATGACACAGGTCCTGGGTTGCCTGGTCGAAATCCATGCCTCCGGCTTCGAGCAGGCACACTTGATGGCCGCGGTTCGCCAGTTTCCGGGCCAGGGCCACGCCGGCCGCTCCACCACCGACAACACAAACATCGGCCTCCAGCAGGCCGGGGGCGGTCGCATCATTCAGGTCAATAAGCATAGCGGCCAATTTACCTTCACTCGAGCAAGAGTGAAAGGGTCACAGTCCTGTCCGGGCAAGACAAGTCATCAGCGCCCGAAAACCCCAAAATCGGGTTGTGACACAAGTAAAAGCGGGTGAATTTACCATTAGCAGCCGAAACAACGTAAAATCACCCATTGGATTCAGAAATCAGGGCGCCAGCAAGCCGAAATCGCCCGGGTTACCAAGAGGTTTTGAACCATGAAAGCCATTATTCTAGCCGCGGGCCAGGGCCGGCGGCTCATGCCTTTGACCGAAGTGACGCCGAAGTGCTGTCTGCAACCGGGCGGAGTCTCCATTCTTGAATGGCAGATCACTCAGCTGGCCGTTTCGGGTGTCGACGAAATCGTGGTGGTCACCGGATTTGGTCACGACGCGGTTGAAGAAGTGATCAGCGGCATCGAGGGAATCAAGGTCAGAACCCTCTACAACCCGTTCTTCCGCCTGTCGGATAACCTGGGTACGTGCTGGGTTGCACGCCACGAAATGGACTCGCCGTTCGTCTTGATCAACGGCGACACCCTGTTCGAAGCGGCGGTTTCTCAGCATTTGCTGGCGGATGCCGCTCCTTACCCGATTACGCTGGCCACGGATCAGAAAAACCGCTATGACTCGGATGACATGAAAATCTGGTCTGAACGGGACCGCCTGTGCCGGGTTGGAAAAACACTGGATCTCAGCCATGTCAACGGCGAGTCTATCGGCATGATGGTATTCAGCCGGAGCGGCGCGGAAACATTTGTCAAAAAGGTCGAAGAACTGATGCGCATGGGCGATGGCCTGAATCGCTGGTACCTTTCAGCCATTGATGAACTGGCTCAGTCCGGGATTGTGGGAACCAGCTCCATTCATGGCCTGAGCTGGTGTGAGGTGGATGACCCCGTGGATTTTGCCCATGCTGAGCAGGTGGTCAAAACATGGCCGGTGCGGCCGGTCAGGGAACCTGCAGAAAAAGAGGCGGCCGGTTCAGCCCGTCAGCGTTCAGCGGCTTTTCCTGAAAAGTAACGGATGACCGTGAGCTTTATTTTTCCGGTTTGACCCGGATATGCACGCCGCCACTTCCTCCGGCGCTGAGCAGGTCTTTACCGATATCGTACTGGATTTCACCGCCGTTCAGGGTGTGGCCGTCGCGGGACAGGGACGCATCGCCCTCCATCAGAATGCTGTTGCTGTTTCGCTGATACGTGATTTGTGCAGCTTTCCCGTTCACCACCGAAGTACGGCCCAGGATGACCGCATCGACCAGGATCACGGCGGGGTCGCCAGTGACGACCACGGTTTCAGGGTCGTCCAGCTTTCCGTACAATGTGGCTTGTTCCGAAGACAGGTACCAGTCATCAGCCCGCAGTTCAAATCCGCCCGCAAAATGGATGATGTCGGACTGTTCGTCCATTCTGGCTTCGCTGGAGCGAATGGTGATGGTATCGTCCACGGAGAAACCGGAAATTCGTTCCTCCGCCGCAAACAGCGGCACGGCGGCACACTGCAGGGCGATCGGGATGGTCAGTAGTAGTCTGTACAGGATTTGGCGCATGGCAACCAGCTTTCAATGCTGGTCCGATCATAACAATTCCGGAAGTATTTGTTCATGATCATCGATCATTACCTCAGGCGGGAAATCAGCGTTCCGTTCCTGGCGGTGACTGTCGTTTTGCTTTCCATTTTTGTGACCTTCAGCCTGACCCGCTTTTTGATCGATGCCGACGCCGGTTTGCTGCATGCTTCGGAAATCTTTCAGCTCACGGTACTTAAATCGCTGATATCGCTGGAGGTTTTGTTACCACTGAGCCTTTATATTGCCGTGTTGGCTGGCCTCGGCCGGCTGCACAGTGATTCCGAAATTTACGCCATGCGCGCCAGCGGCATCAGCGAAATGCGCGCTCTGCGCCCGATCATTGGCGTTGCCATTCTGCTGGCCCTGCTGATTGCCCTTTTTTCAGTGTTCGTGCGGCCGTGGGCTTATGGAAAGTCTTATGAAATCAAGGCGAGGGCAGAAGCCGCCACGGAAGTGGACCGGGTTCGGCCGGCCCGTTTCTACAGTTTTGAAAAGTCCGGCCGTACGATTTTCGTGGAGGCCGTCTCGCAAAACGGCCGGCAGTTGAACGAGGTGTTCATCCAGAGCTGGAAAAACGGCGATTTACAGGTGATCACCGGGGTCACCGGTGAACTGGTTTACTTTGCCCGGCCTGAATTCCATCAGTTGATCCTCCAAGACGCCAGTGTTTTTCAGCGGGTCAGGGATGGCCCGGATGTGTTTGCAGAGCTAGGATCATTTTCGATGTGGATCCCGGCAGGGCAACCTGAGCCTGTCGGTTACAAAACCAAGTCGAGTAATATTTTTGAATTGCAGCGGTCTGGCCTCGGAGCAGATGCTGCCGAATTCCAGTGGCGCCTGAGCACGCCGGTGTCCGCCTTGCTGCTGGCGCTTTTGGCCATCCCGCTCAGCCGCAGCCGTCCCCGGCAGGGCCGCTATGCACGGATGCTGGCCGCCCTGATCATTTACGCCGTGTATTTCAACCTGCTGGACGTCAGCCGCACCTGGGTAGAGCAGGGGACATCATCCACGATCTGGTGGGCCCCCGGCCTGCTCAGTTTACTGGTCCTGGTGCTGTACCTGCCGTGGAAGAAAATCTTTCATCCGCACGCAAGGCTGAAGGTGCCGGCGAGATGAAGATCATCGATCAATATATCGCCTCCAGCTACTTCAAGGGGATGGTGCCCGTGATGGTGCTGTTGCTCGCCCTGTTCAGTTTTCTGGCGCTGGCCGAGGAACTGGAACAGGTCGGTAACGGCACATTCCGTCAAATCGACGCTTTCCTGGTTGTTCTGTACACATCACCGCGGCGCATGGTGGACCTGATGCCGGTAACGGCGCTGCTGGGCGGCTTAATGGGGCTGGGCGCCATGGCAAACCACCAGGAATTGATGGCGGCCCGGGCGGCCGGCCTGTCAAAAGCGCGAATGGCGAACCCGGTCTTCAAGGCTACCCTGGCGGTTGCCGTGGCCGTGATGTTGATGCAGACCCTGCTGGTGCCCGCCAGTGAACGGGCGGCTTCCGAAGTACGCTCCCGGTCGCTTGAGTCCGTTTCTGTCGATATGGGCGGCCGGCTCCAATTCTGGACCCGCAGCGGCGATAATTTTGTGCATGTCAGCGACGTGTTGTTCAACCGCCTGCTGGTTGGCGTGGAGATTTACAACACCAACGACAAGGGCAAGCTGCAGACGCTGATCCAGGCCGAACAGGCCACTATCACGGGCGCCGATACATGGCTGCTGGAAAATGTGACGCGCACGCAGTTGTCCGGAATGGCGGCCACTGAAGACCATCTCGACAGTATGGAATGGACCAACCTGATCTCACAGGAACAGGCTGAAGTATTGATGTTGCCGCTGGAAGCCCTGGCGCCGCACGACCTGGTTCTGTACATCAGGCACCTGAAAAAGAACGCCCTGGACACCCACCACTTCCGGGTCATTTTCTGGAAGCAGATCAGTATTGCCATCGCAGTCGTCGCCATGGGGCTTTTGTCTTTGCCGCTGCTGGTGGGTTCCACGCGGGAAGTTTCAGCAGGCCAGAGAATCGTGCTGGGCGGCATCATCGGCATCGTTTTTTACCTGTTGCAGCAGATGACAGGAAACGCGGCCAGCCTGTTCAACCTCGTTCCCTCGCTGACCATTCTTGCCCCGGTCGTTGTATTGCTGGCGATCGCCGTAATGGCCCAATTCTGGCGGGGAACCCCTAAGCCGAAGCCAGCCAGGAAGATTCCGAAGCAAGACTGAAGGAGCGTGTTGAGGCTGTGGCGTCCAGGGTCATCAGGCGCACACGGCATCGCCAGCCCTTCTGCTCTTTTTCCAGGTCGATGATTCGAAAAGAGGCGTTCTCAACGCTTGAAGCGGAGGCCGTGCAAAAACTGCGGAATCCACTGTGTTGGTTTTCACGGTTGAGATGAATGTGACCGTACAACAGCAGGTCGGGTGAGCTTTCCCCCATTATCCCGAGGAGTTTCGCGGCGTCTCTGAGGGATTTGCGCCGTCGGGTCATGCCCGGAAACGGTGGGTGGTGTATCAGGAGACATTCAAAGCAGTTGTCGCCGTCGCTTTTTTCCAATGCGACGGCCAGCCGCTGTCTTTGCTGTTCTCCCAGTTCCCCCCTGGCCGAGAAGATCCGGGTCACGCAGGCTGTGTTGACACCGACCAGTTTCAGGCCGTTGTGTTCACGCACCACCGGGTAGCCCGATGTATAGTCTCCACCCGGCGGAAAATGCCCGGGAAGGTAATCCGCCCAGTGCCGGTGCATGGACGACAGTGAATCAAGGGCATAGTTGTCGTGGTTGCCGGGAACAAACATCACTTTTTCCGGCGGCCCCAGTTGCCGCAGCCAGTTTGCAGCCTCGATCATTTCCGAGTCCAGGCCGATGTGAACGAGGTCGCCGGTGACGAGTACCCGATCCGGCTCACAGGCGGCTGCTGATTCGGTCAGCAGATCGAGAATTTCCCTGCGGTGTACAAATTGCCTGTTCCTGTACCACGAAAGATAACCCGAGCGCCGTTTGCCCCTCAGGTTCCAGAATGACTGGCCGGCGAGGCTGCTCAGGTGCGGGTCGGTGATGTGGATCAGGCGCATGGATGGACAGTGGCTTTTTCTAAAGAGTTTTGCCGGCATTGGTCTGGCTGACTATAATCGACTGACCCGCACATTGCACCAGAGAAGCAAACCTCAACATGACCATCAATGCTCTAGTACTGGGCGAGTCCCCCGTCAAATTGTGGGGGCTCTCCGCCGGTGAGCGCCTGCGCCGGCAGTTGCAGGAGGCCGGCGGTGTAAATCTGGTCGCCGATCCGGTCGGCCTGCCCGGTTCAGGCCCGGTGCTTTTGCTCAATGGTCACTACCTGTTTGAAGTCAGGACCCTGGCGGGAATGATGGCCATGGAAAATGTCCTTCTGATCTGTCCGCAGGACGGCGGGGTCGCAGCGGCCATGGTGGATTCCGCCAGCGTCGAAATCGCCAGCCAGTGCCTGAAAGGAGAGGTGCAAGCAGAAGCAGCAGGGCTGGAGTCGATGACACCCGAAGATTTGGGCGCCTTCAACGAAGCGCTGCGAAGCGCGCAAACCCCGTTTCTCGAACCGGTCAGCGTCGAGCGCAAGGCGGCTCTGGAAAACCGTCTGTACGGCAATGCCTACCGCGGAATCACCGACCTGGTCACCAAGTTTCTCTGGCCCAGGCCGGCAAAAAAAGCGGTGCACCTGGCTGCTGCGCTGCGCATGTCGCCCAATACGGTGACAACCATCGGCTTCGTCCTGGTCCTGGCTGCGTGCTACCTGTTCCTCCATGGTCAGTATTTTGCAGGCCTGGCCGCGGGCTGGATGATGACGTTTCTGGATACCGTGGATGGCAAACTGGCCAGGGTGACTGTTCAGTCCAGCAAGTTCGGTCATCTCTATGACCATGCCATCGACCTGTTTCATCCGCCTTTCTGGTACATCCTCTGGGGGATGTCGCTGAGTGGATTTGAGCCCGTGCTGGGCTTCAGCCAGGTCCAGATGTACTGGCTGATCGTGATTGGCTACGTCGCCGGGCGCATCGTGGAAGGAATTTTCCCGCTGCTGGGCGACTGCAGCATGTTCACCTGGAGGCCATTCGATGCGTGGTTTCGGCTGGTCACTGCACGCCGCAATACCTGCCTGATCATCCTGACGGCAAGCGTACTGATTGGCCGCCCCGACTGGGGGTTTATCGCCGTGACGGGGTGGACGGCATTGACCACGTTGTTCATGGTTTTCCGTCTGCTGCAGGGCCTGGCGGCCCGGTTGAGAGGCGGGCCGCTGCAGTCATGGTTGAGCGCCGGCGATGTCGCGGAAGGCCCGAATGCGCGCGCCTTCCGCATATTCGGCAGCACTCGTGGTGCATATGGCGCCTGAATCGAACACCCCGGCTGCTGAAGTGCTGCACGAAATCGTTGCCAGCCAGGTATCCGGCACCTGTGATTTTCCCGATGAGAAGCGGGACCGGCTGCTGGGCCAGGTGCGGGCCCGCTACGGCAGCAGTCTGCTCGCCGTGTTGATTTACGGTTCCTACCTGCGCGGCAAGCGGGACACGCTGCTCGACTTCTACGTTTTCCTGGACCGGTATGATCCCGTGCCCGGGTCCTGGCAGGGCTGGCTGGCCAGGGCATTACCGCCAAACGTGTACCAGATCCACGATGGCTCACCACCCGATGAAATTCGGGCCAAGGTGGCTTTAATGACGCTGGACCGGTTCGAGCGCGCGGTGCAAAAGGATTTTCACTCCTATTTCTGGGCCCGCTTTGCACAGCCTTGCGGGATTCTGTATTGCCGGGACAATGCCGTGCAGGAGCGGATTATCGGCGCCATCTGCCAGGCCGGGCGGACCTTTGCGGCCCACGTGACGCCGAGTCTCCCGGATCGTTTTAACGCGAAGCAGTTGTGGTCCGGGGGACTGAGCCTGACGTACCAGTGTGAATTTCGCTCGGAGCCGCCCGGCCACGCCGGCAAGCTATTCGATTATTGGCCGGACTACTACCGGGCGCTGGCATCGGCACTGGCCGGGCAAGGCGTGGGCTACGATCCCGGAGACGCTCCCGATCAATTCCGAAATACCTGCAGTGAACGCGCCAGGCGTCGGGCGCCTTCGAGTTGGCGGCTGCGCAAATTCCAGGGCAAAGTGCTTTCCACCCTGCGCATCCTGAAAGCGGCATTGACCTTTGACGGCGCGCTCGATTACCTGCTGTGGAAAATCCAGCGGCATTCCGGCATCTACATAGAGCCATCCGGCCTGCAAAGAAAATATCCGGTGATTTTCGCCTGGCCGCTGCTGTACCGGCTCTGGCGCCGCGGAGCCTTCCGGTGACGTTATGCTGAAGAGGGTGTTGCGTAATTTTGGCGTGGTCATTCGCGGGCGCGGGATAGCAGGCGTGTTTTCCGTGCTGGCTACCGGCCTGATGGCCAACGCCCTGCCGGTCACCGAGTTCGGCCTGGTCATCCTGCTCCACACCTATGTCATGGTGATTCGCGGGGCGCTGAACTTCAGGACATTCGAGGCCGTGGTCCGTTTCGGCATTCCCCTGAACGACTCCGGCGATGAAACACGTTTCCGCACATTGCTGCGCTCTACCATGATGATAGACCTGGCCTCCGCCCTGCTGGCCACGGTCGTCGGCGTACTGGCAGCTCCCCTGGCCGGGTATTTTCTGCACTGGGACGCCGAAATGGTCACCTGGGCGTCTTTGTACAGCCTGTTTATCCTCTCCACGGCAAACGGAACCCCCAACGGGGTCTTGCGCGTGTACGACCGGTTTGACGCGCTGGGCGTGCAGTTCACGGTGGCGCCGGCGCTGCGCCTGATAATGGTCGCTGCGGCCTGGGCGGCTGACGCCCCGATGGTGGTGTTCATGGTTTTGTGGGGCTCGGCATTCGCCATCGGACATCTCTACATGCTGGTGCGCGGATTGATGGAGTTGAAGGCGCACAACGAATTTTCACTGTGGAGCGGGTTTCGCTGGAAGGAACTGAAAGCCCCCGAGAATGATTTCTGGAATTTCGTCGGGGTCGTATACTGGCAGACCAATATCGATCTGCTGCCCAAGCATGTATCAGTGTTGCTGGCCGGCGGCCTGCTCGGTCCGGCCGCTGCCGGCCTGTTCCGCCTGGCCCGTGAATTCTCAACCGTGCTGACCCAGCCCGCCGTCACCTTGCGCGAAGTGTTGTTTCCGGATCTGACCCGCAGTTTTCACGCGGAAGACGGCGGCATCCGTTCGATCCCGTTCAAGACCGCAGTTATCGCCGGCGGGGCGGGGCTTGCGATCGTACTGTTTTCATTGTTTTTCGGTGGTCCGATCCTGGGTATTATCGGGACCGAGTACGTACCCGCAGCACCTCTGCTCAGCATGCTGTTGCTGGCAGCTTCTTTCGACCTGGCCAGCGCCTCATTGCGTGCGGCAGCCTATGCGATGGGGAAGGCGGGAACCATTCTCAGGATTCACGTGGCCGGAATCATCTGCTACGTGGCGTTGTTTTTCCTGTTGACCCCGCTAACCGGACTGGCCGGCCCGGGCCTGGCGGCGATCCTGGCTTCCCTGCTTGCGCTCGGGTTGACCAGCCGGTTGGTCGCAAGGATTACGTCCAGAGCCGGGGGCTAAGCGGTTTCCCTGGTCCGGCCGAACATTTCCAGAATTTTTTCGACCTGCTGCTCCGTGTGGGCCGCGCTGACGCTGCAGCGGATGTAGCTGTTTTGGTCCGGCGAGGCCGGCGGGGCCATCAGGTTCGTGTAGACGCCATTTTCCAGCAGGCGGTTCCAGAACGGCAGGGCGACTTCCTTCCTGCCCAGGCGAACGGCTACCACCGGGCTCACTTCAGGGCCAATATCGAAGCCCATCGTTTCCAGGCCCTGGTGCAGGCGCCTGGCGTTGCGCCACAGGCTGTCACGTAACTCGGGCCGGGCTTGCAGCTGACGCAGGGCTTCATGGGTGCTGGCAATGATTGAAGGGCTGGGAGAGGCCGTAAAAATAAAGGGCCGCGAGACGTAACGAATCAGCGCCAGTTCAGCGTGAGAGCTGACGCAAAATCCCCCCATGGCGCCCAGGCTCTTGCTGAACGTGCCCACGAAAAAGTCGACGTCATGCATGACTCCCTGGGCTTCTGCAACGCCGCAGCCCCGGTCCCCGTAGACGCCCAGTGAATGAGCTTCGTCCACCAGCAGCAGGGCGCCATAGCGTTTCTTCAGTTCAACGATCTCGTTCAGCGGTGCGCAATCACCCAGAACGCTGTACAGGCCTTCGGTGACAACCAGGCAGTCCCGGGCGCGCTCACCGAGCCGTTGCAGGCGCTTTTCCAGGCTGTCCACGTCGTTGTGCCGAAAGCGGAAGATATCAGCGCCGCTCATCTGGCAGCCGTCGTACAGGCTGGCATGCGCGTCTGCATCCAGCAGCACAGCATCCCCGGGCTTGAGCAGAGCGACCAGTGTTCCGAGGTTGGCGGCATAACCGGTCGAGAAGACCATTCCGTAAGGGACGTTGTAAAACCCGGCCAGTTCCTGTTCCAGTGCCGCATGCGAGGCAAAACTGCCATTCGCCATGCGGGAACCCGTTGTGCCTGTTCCCTGGGTCTCAAGCGCCTTTATGCCGGCCGCGATACAGGCCGGATCAAAGGTCAGGCCGAGATAATTGTTGGTGCCTGCCAGGATGGTATGGCGACCCTCCACCATGCCCTCGGTGGGTGAAATGATTTCATCGATGACAACCCGGGTCGGGTCGTGCCCGCCAGAGCTCAGTTGATCCCGTATGGCGCCGGCGGCCGCAAATTTATCCAGTAATGCCATGCTTATTTCGAAGCCTCGTCCAGTTCATTGCCGACGATCCTGGCCAGGTCACGCACCGTGTGGCTGTTGGACAGGCTGTTCACGTCAATCATGATGTCAAAGGCTTCCTCCAGTTCCATCATGAATTCCATGACCTGGAACGAGTCCAGGGTGAAGTCGGACACCAGGTTGGTCTCTCCGGTGATTTCACCATGTGCTTCCAGTTCGGGATGATTGCTGGATTCGAGGTAGCTTGCCAGGAGCTGACAAATCCGGTGTTCAATTTCATCAAAACGGGTGCTCAAACGACTTCTCCCTGCTAGTTCCGCTGCGGGCTTCCGGCTTCGGCGAAAAGGTCAAGCACACCCTTTTCCAGGGTGATCTGCGGCGACCAGCCGGTTGCCTTGTTCAATGCTGTATTGTTGCATACCCAATCGGCCTGCGTTAACTCCCTTGCTTTACCGGGAGTCAACATCGGGGAATATCCCAGTAAACGTGAAACGGCCAGGTTTATGTAGCCCATCCCGTGAATCAACCAACCAGGAATATTCAGCCGACGGTAGTTGCCGCCGCTCACTGTCGCTGCAATTTCGTGCCAGTCGTAGCCACCGGCATGCCCGTCATCGAGCGTATACACCTGGCTCACGCATTCAGGCCAGGATTTCAGCCAGGCTCCTGCCGCAGCGGCCACATCGTCGACATGAATCAGTGATAACCGTTGAGCGGCGGGGCCGGCAGGTGTCACCAGGCCCTTCCGTGCCAGTTTCAGAATAGGGAGCATTTCCCGGTCGCCGGGACCATAAACGGCCGGCGGGCGGAACACAGTCCAGGGGAACCGGGCATGCTGAACGACTTCCTGTTCTCCGAGAAACTTGCTATTGGCATAATCGGAAACGTGCGGCCGGCTGGCGGCGAGCGAGGAAATCAGCAGCAGGGGGGTGTCGGGAGCCGCCCGGTTCATGGCGTCCACGACCGAGCGAATCCCCGTGACGTTGGCCGGTTCGAATTCTTCCAGGGACCGGCCGCGAACGGAGCCGGCACAGTAAATTACCGCGTCGGCCGTTGACACGGCGGGTTCCAGCAGCGGGGTGTCTGAAAGATCCGCCAACAGGTATTCAGTACCGCTCAGCAAGGCATCCCGGTGCGTGGATGCGGGCCGCACAACAGCCAGGACCGGGACACCCTCTGCAAGAAACATTTTTTGCAAACGTTGACCAATAAAACCCGTCGCGCCGGTTAGCAGAACAGGGTTCATAACGGGTGGGAAATCAGGCCGTTTTTCGTGTTTTTTTCAAGTCGCCAGGCAAGCGGAGAGTCGGCGCCGGACGGCGCTTGAGGAATGCTTCCCGGGATTGGAAACGCGATAGTTTTCCGGACGAGGTGCGCGGTAGCGTGCCCGGCCGGACCAGGTCGATGATGACGTTTATGCCAAAGTGTTCGTGCATCAGTTCCGTGATTGAAAGAGCCAGCTTTTTGCGTGCTTCGGTATCACGTTCCTTGGTTTCAACCACCATGACAGCCAGTTCATCATCGCTGAATCCGGTGATGGAAAATGCGGCTACGCCGCCAAGGCGGACATTGTCGACGCGCTGAGCGACGACTTCCATGTCATTGGGCCAGATATTACGTCCCTTGATGATGATGACGTCCTTGCTGCGGGCCGTGATGTATATGTTATTGCCGACCCGGTAACCGATATCGCCGGTGTCGAGCCATCCGTCCGCGCTGAGAACAGCCCGCGTCGATTCTTCATCGCGGAAATAGCCGCTCATGACGCTGGGGCCTTTCAGCAGGATCTCGCCGCACCGGCGCTCAGCGACTTCTTCGCCGTGCTCATCGCGGATGGAATACTCGAATCCCGGCAGGGCCGGGCCGCAATCGACGTAAGCTGCAACTTTGTCGGAACCGGGTTCAACCGCACGGGCTTCACCGGTGTGGGACATGATTTCCTGGTCGACATAATCGACGCTCAAACCGTTGTCCAGTTCCGCGAAACTGACCGCGAGAACACATTCGGCCATGCCGTAGCAGGCCACGAATGCTTTCGGGTTGAATCCGCAGGGGGCCAGCGCCTCGGCAAAAGCGCGTAGCGGAGCCGGGTTGACCTGTTCGGCGCCGACACAGGCTGCCCGCCACGAGCTCAGGTCGTATTTTTCATAGTCCGAAGGACGCAACCGCCGGGCACACAGGGCGTAACCGAAAGTCGGGCTGGAGGAAATCGTTCCGCGGTTGTCCGAGATGATCTTCAGCCACAGCCTGGGCCGCATGGCAAAGGTCCTGGAGGGCAGGTAGTCGGCGGATAGCTGGCAAATCAAGGGCACCAGGATGAAACCAATCATTCCCATGTCGTGGTAGTACGGCAGCCAGGAGATGAAGCGGTCTTCGTTCCCCAGTTTCAACCCGTCCTCGGCAATGGCGCGGAGGTTTTCCAGCACGGTTTCCTGGTTGATTTCAACGCCGCGCGGGAAACGTGTGCTGCCCGAGGTGTATTGAAGGTAGGCAGGATCCGTGGCGTCCAGGGGTTCAAATTCCGCCTGTGACTCCGGCAGCGCATCGAAATCTTTCGGTGAGCCGGCCATCACGAGATCCAGTTCCGAAACCGCCTCGTCGAGAAACTCGAGGTGGGAGGCCGGCGCGACGGCAATGGCGGCCTGGCAGCTTTGCAGCATCCGGCGAATCTGGCCGACATAGGCGGAATGTGCGCCGAGCTGTATTCCGGCAGGCAGGGCAAACGGGATCAGACCCGCGTACTGACAGGCGAAAAAGAACCGCTGAAACAGCGGGTCGGTTTCCGCGATGATGCCGACACGGTCTCCCCGCTTCAGTCCAAGCCCCAGCAGGCGCCTGGCGAGCGTCATTGCCTCGTTGCGAAGATCGCGATAGCTGAGCACCGACTCCAACTGGCCCCGGTGATCATAGAAATTGAAACCGGTTACACCGCTGGCGGCATAATCCAGTGCATCAGTGAGATTCACGAACCCACTGCATTTGACAGGAAGCTCTTTATTTATTGGTGTTGGTTGCATAGAGCTTTCTTCCGACCGTTCTGGTCTGCTTTTTTGCCCAAATTCAATTTTCGAATCCATTATCAAGGGCCTTTATGGGTCAAAGTGTCCGGATTTTTGCAGTTGCCGTCAAGCGATCTGACACTATTTAACAAACCACTTAAACAATTGTTTTTAGGGTTTTTCAACGCCTGCAAGCATCCCATGTGTATTGCCTCAGACACAATTTATGCCGTTGAGCGCAATCTTACTTGTCACAACAGGACAGTTTATTGACTCAGATTCTATTCGGCCAAGTTTCTTGAGCACGCGGCCCGGTGGTTAATGATAACCGAATATTACAATTTCATGTTAGTAATGCGATACCCTTTATTTGTGCAAACACCGATTTTCCCGGCTTAAGATCGAGTTCATCCGCTGACTTTCGGGTGATACACGCCAGGATCGGGACCGTCCCGGCCAGCAGCCTGACGATGACCTGGGCATCGCCAAGTGGTTTCAGTTCGTCGACGGTGACGGGCAGAATGTTCAGAATGCTGGTTCCTGACTGGTGTTCAAGCGTCAGGCTGACGTCCCTGGCGGCCAGTCGTAACCGAACGGCGCTCCCGACGGCCGGTTTTATGCGCCCCATGGTGATCCGGCCGCCCGGGAAATCGAGCACTGTCAATTGATAAGGCCCGTCATGATTTGCCACGACCGCTTCAATCACTGATGCTGCATCGCTGCCGGCAGCCAGTGGCAGGTCCAGCCGGGTAAAAACTTCATGCACATCGCCCGCCGCCACTACCCGGCCCGATTCCAGTAAAACCAGGTGGTCGGCCAGGCGCGAGACCTCTTCGGGCTGATGACTGACATGAATGATGGGAATGTCCAGTTCACGATGCAGGGATTCAAGGTAGGGAATGATGTCCTGTTTCCGGTCGAAATCCACGGCGGCCAGGGGTTCGTCCAGCAATAGCAGTTCCGGGCTGACGGCCAGTGCCCGGGCAATGGCGACGCGCTGCTTTTCACCGCCCGACAGGGTGGCCGGCCTGCGCTCGAGTAACTGGCTGACTTCAAGCAGCTCTATGGCGTCGTTCAGGGATATCCGCCGCGTACTTTGCGAAATCCTTTTGAAGCCATATTCGAGATTGCCCCGGATACTCAGGTGTTCGAACAGGCTGGCTTCCTGGAAAACATAGCCCAGCGGCCTGCGATGGGGCGGAATGAAGTGTTCTTCATCCTGCCAGATGGAGTCTCCGATCCTGAGGTAGCCGCCAGCGTGGTATTCCAGCCCGGCAATGGCGCGTAACAGGGTGGTTTTACCGCAACCTGACGGACCAAACAGCGATGTCACCCCGTGTGAAGGAATCTCCAGGCCGACGTCCAGCGTGAATCCGCCCTGATCAATGAGAAACCGTGCTTCGATCGTCACAATCGAACCAACCGGAAACGCCGGTTCAATCCGTACACAACCAGCAATAGCAGGAAAGAGATCAGCAATAGCGCACCTGACAGCCAGTGTGCGTGCGCATACTCAAGCCCTTCGACATGGTCGTAAATGGCGATCGAGGCGACCCGGGTTTCTCCGGGAATGTTGCCGCCGATCATCAACACGACACCAAACTCGCCGATCGTATGGGCAAAGCCGAGCACCGACGCGGTGATAAACCCGGGTCGCGCCAGCGGCAGGGCCACGGTAAAGAAGCGGTCCAGGGGTGAAGCGCGCAACGTTGCAGCGACTTCCATGGGGCGGCGTCCGATGGCGCTGAAAGCATCCTGGAGAGGCTGTACGACAAACGGCATCGAGTAAATAATCGACCCGATAACCAAACCGGAAAAAGTGAATGCAAGCGGTCCGGCGCCCAACGACTCCAGTAATCCGCCCACCGGCCCCCGCGGCCCCAGGGCAATCAACAGGTAAAAACCCAGCACCGTGGGCGGCAGGACCAGGGGCAGGGCGACAATGGCTTCGGGAATGAATTTGAAACGCCAGCGGGTGCGCGCCAGCCACCAGGCCAACGGGGTCCCAAGCACCAGCAGGATCAGGGTGCTGACCAGGGCCAGCTTGAGCGTGATCGCAAGGGCAGTGAGGTCCGCTTCATTCAGCATCAGGGTAATTCAACGGTGGAGGTTGCGTATCCATGGGCCTGGATGATTCTAGCTGCCGCTGCACCGCGAATAAATGACATGAAGGTGCGGGAAACCTGATGATCATTAAGCAACACAGCTTGTTGCTCGATTGGACGGTAAAGGTGTTCCGGAACCTGCCAGAGTGAACCTTGCACCAGCGAAGTTTCGGAAACCAGTTGTGACCAGGCGACGAAACCCAGTTCGGCGTTTCCGCTCTGGACAAACAGGAGAGCCTGGCCGATGTTTTCACCGATGACCAGTTGCGGGCCAAGATCCAGCCATAGCCCGAGCGACTCCAGCACCTGCCTGGCGGCTGCGCCGTAGGGAGCAAGCCGGGGACTGGCCATCGCCAGGTGGCGGAATTCCGCCTGTTTCAGCACGTCGCCTTTAGCATCAACATAGCCGGGCCGGGGACTCCATAACACCAGCTTGCCAATGGCATAGGTGAAACGGCTCCCGGGGAGGGCATAGCCGTCCTTTTCAAGCTGTTCCGGCCGCCCGGTATCGGCCGCAAAAAAGGCATCGAAGGGAGCGCCATTGACGATCTGTGCGTAGTGTTTTCCGGTGGAGCCATAGACAGCTACTACCCGCTGTCCCGTTTCGTGCTCGAACTCCATGACCAGTTCCGACATGGCGTTGCGGAAATTGCTTGCTGTGGCGACGCGGATTTCAGTAGCCCCGGACTGGTCCGGATGAAAGAGCGCGAGGACAACCAGCCCGCACGATGCCAGTTTTCGCATCATTGAACGCCCTTTTCCAATTTCGTATTGATGAATCTTTTGCTCTATATCCATCTTCTCACCCGTGACTGGTAGCGGGTAAATTCGGCACCAAACCGTTTTTCCAATGCGCGTTCTTCCGGTTGGATCTGGAAACGATTTATATAGAGCACAAAGACTGCCGACCATGCCAACGAGTAGAGATCGCTCAAAATCAGTCCCCAGCCAAGCAGCGCAAGCAACAGCGCGAGGTACATCGGGTTTCGGGTAAATCTGTATATCCCGGAACTCACCAGTGATGTGCACTCATCCGGCTTCAGCGGGTTTACCGTGGTTTCGGCCTTTCTGAAGGATACGACGCCGGCGAAGCCAATAACGGCCCCGGCGGCTGTGAACGAATACATCGTGATTTTTCTGAAAATCGCTGGAATGGGAGTTTCCGGAGTCAGGATATAGGTCACCCACATCAGCACAGCGGTAATTGCAGCGACCATAACGGGTGGGATTTTGAGTTCCAGTGCAGTCATGCTTCATGCCGGGCTTCAAGTCATCAGCCAAAGATACCATGCAAATACCAGCCCCGGTGCGGCTTGTATTCTCGAAAGGCCCACAGGGTGCTGCCATGACTGTCGCGGATGATGAAATAGTCGCGGCGGCAGTCGCGGCCGTCCCACCAGCCGCTCTCGATGCGCTCGGGGCCGGCGAGGATTTCGTAGTCCCCGATCGCGCAGCGGCTGGGACTCGGCAGCAGCCAGGTTGGACGATGCGGCAGGGCGACGCAGTCCGGGCGTTCGTTCAGTGCGCGCGGGCGCCAGCTGTATTCCGGCCGGTGATCCTCGACCCCGGTCAGGCCGGTCACCGACTCGTCGCCCAGCCGGGCCTGCAGGCGCTCGGCAAGGTTCTCGATATCCTGTCGCTGTTCCGCCGGGGTGTCCCGGAACAGGCTGTGCTGGCCGGCGTTGAATTTGAGCAGGGTTGGCGCATCCAGCCGGAGTTCGCGCACGGCCTGTGGCAAGTGCAACCGCTCCAGGCGTTCGCGCAGCACGGTCATCAGGCGCCCCGCATCCTGGGTGGGGGATTGCAGGCCCAGTTTGAGCAGGCTGTCTTCGTGGTCCTCGTGCCCGATCACGATGCGGAGCGACTGCACCGCAGTGTCACCGCCGCGCAGCACACCGCAAAGTTCTTCCAGCAAGCGGTTCAGTGGAAACAGCAGGGCCCGGCAGTTGTGGATTTCCGCCGGCAGGTCCAGCTTCGAGGAAAAGGTATCCGGAGGGTGAAACATGGCCCGCGGGTCGGGCAGGACACCGAGAACCCGGTCCAGGTAGTCGGGCAGGGCGGGGCCGAAGCGCCGGGTCAGGGCCTTGCGCGGCAGGCGCAGCAAATCACGAAGCTGGCGGAACCCCATCCGTTCCAGCGCAGCCTGTTGCGACTTATCCAGGTGCAATCGGGGCAGCGGCAACGGGCCGAGTTGCTGACGGATGTGACCGGACAGGACGATATGCAGGCCCTCATCTGCGATCAGCCAGGCGGCTTCCGGCGTAGGCGCGGAACCGGCCTGGGCGTGGTAGCCAAGTTGTTCCAGTTCCCGTTGCAGGCGTTTGCCCAGGCGTTCCGGGCTCCCGAACAGGCGTTCACTGGCGCCGGCCTCGAGGAACAGGCCGTTGCGGTCGCCGGGAATGCACACCTGGCTGCTGTACTGGTAACACCAGGCCGCCAGGCGCTCCAGCGCTTGCCGTTCGGCCGCCGGGTCGGTTTTTCCACTTGGCGGCTCCTTACTGGAATTCTGGCCGCGGGACTGGAGGTCCAGCGGCAGCCGTGGAAATCGGAGGGCCAGCCAGCGCGGGGTTGCTGTTGTTTTCTGCGGGATATGCATGGTGTTCAGTTTGATCGCGCTGTTTCGCATAAGTTGAGAAAGGCGGTGAGATCCGTATCGGTTCAGACGGGCGGTTTCCGCGGCACTTGATAATACGGATGAGCGTGCCGTGACGGTCGCCGGCCTCCAGTTGCAGGCGCAGGGCGGCGGGTGAGGATTCCCGGCTTGCGCTTTCCGGCCGGAACAGGAAAGCCAGCTTTGCGCCGGATTCGGCGGCCATTTGCAGACGCCGCAAACGGGCAAAGCCAGCCTGTTCCGGCCAGGCCAGCACGGCGCCGCCCCGGCCGCTCCGGAGCGCCTGTTCACAGGCCCACAGGGATTCCCTGCCGCCGCGTGTATGTACCAGCAGTAACCGCTCCAGCAGCAAGCCGTGTCCCAGCAAAGAGGCCGGGTAGGGTATCCAGGGCGGGTCGACCAGGATCACCCACTGTCCCTGCCTGCCGAGGCAGGCCAGCGCGGGAAACAACAGCCGGAACTCACCCAGCCCCGGGCTCCGGGAGATCAGTTCCGTCGCTGCTCCGAGCGGCCAGCCCCTGCCGGGGAGTTGCGCGTCAAGGTTAGCGTGGCCGGAAGACAGCGTGCGTTGGCCATGGCTGCCCTGGCGCCCCCTCCACAGCAGGGGTGTCGATTCGAGCAATTGATGGATGGCGGTCACAATCTGGGGCGGATCACGCCGACTCCAAGGCCCTCGATGGTCAGTTCCTGCCGGCGTAAATCCACCTCGATGGGTGAGAAATCGATGTTTTCCGGGACCAATTGCACCAGGAAGCCCCTGCGGCGAAAGCGTTTCACGGTCACCTCATCCTCCAGCCGGGCTACCACGATCTGGCCATTACGGGCCTCGGGGGTGCGGTGTACCGCCAGCAGGTCGCCATCCAGGATGCCGGCGTCCTGCATGCTCATACCCTCTACCCGCAGCAGGTAGTGGGGTTTGCGGGAGAATAGGGAAGCGTCCACGCGGTATTCATCCTCGATGTTTTCCTGGGCCAGGACCGGGCTGCCGGCGGCCACCCGGCCGATCAGCGGCAACGGCGTATTGGCGGAGGCGGGCAGGTCGTCCGCAGCCAGTGGCAGCAGGGTGATGCCGCGCGCCGCACCGCGCTCGATACCGATCACCGATTTCTTTTCCAGCGCCCGGAGATGGGCCTCCGCCGCATTCGGAGAGCGGAACCCGAAATGCGCAGACAGCTCTGACCTTGTAGGAGGATATTTATGTTTTTCAATAAATTGAGAGATAAAGTTAAGAATTTGCTTTTGCCTCGCAGTGAGCGCTTTTTCAGCCATGGTCCTGTACCGTCGGGAATTAACTATAAATATATACAGTAATGCGGGTTTGATCAACTCCCGCCTGCCAGCGCTGTATTTCCTATCGGTTTTGGCTGAATTTGCTACACTGGAGTGCAGGAGACTCAATGACCGAA
>JAHEFT010000038.1 GCA_024640025.1 Chromatiales bacterium | reverse complement strand
TCGAGCTTGTTCATGCGCCAGGCATAGAAGAAGATCAGAACGACGAAGATATACATCGAACCCTGTTGTGCAAACCAGAATCCCAGGTCGTAGCCGCCAATGCTGATGGCATTGAGCTGGTCGACCAGGACGATTCCAAACAGGTATGAAACGACGAACCAGATGCCCAGGCACAAAGCCACAAGCCTGAGGTTTCTTTTCCAGTAATTTTCTCTGCTGTATTGTTCACTCATGGGTTGCCTCTCCGATGGTATGTTCCCGATCGCTATGTTACGTTGCGTCAGCAAGTGAAACGCCCCTACTTTAGTCGTATACAATCAGTGCATGCTTAATCCCTGGTCCATGATCCTGATCGCACTGGCCTACGTTGGTTTGCTGTTTGCTATTGCGTGGATCGGCGACAAGAAACGTATCGCGAAGAACCACCGCAAAATACAGGCGCTTATTTACTCCCTGTCCCTCGCGGTGTATTGCACTTCGTGGACATTTTTCGGTGCTGTAGGCAGGGCGGCCACCACGGGCTGGGGTTACCTGCCGATTTACATCGGCCCTGCGCTGATGATGCTGATCGGCTTCGACGTGATCCGCCGAATAGCGAACACCAGCCACGATCAGCGCATTACTTCTATCGCCGACTACATTGCCTACCGTTTCGGGCGCAGCCACACAATAGCAGTGCTGGTGACGCTGGCTGCGGTGATCGGTTCGGTGCCTTATATCGCCCTGCAACTCAAGGGCATCACCACGGGGATCGAAGTCATTGCCAACTCCACCGGATCAGAAATACCACTGTCCGGAAACCTTCCGCTTTACCTGGCCGTGGCGCTGGCCCTGTTTGCCATCCTCTTCGGCACCCGCAACATGGACGCCAGTGAGCATCACCGCGGCTTGATGTGGGCGATCGCGTTCGAATCCCTGGTCAAATTAATGGCATTCCTGGCCATCGGTCTGTTCGTCATTTTCGGCGTTTTCAATGGCTTTGCCGATGTTGCGCAAACGGTGCGGGAAAACCAGCAATACGAAGCCCTGTTTTCGCCCTGGCTGCTTCCCGAGGGGTTCGGAATTCAACTGGTCCTGGGGATGGTCGCCATTATCTGCCTGCCGCGGCAGTTCCATGTCACCATCGTTGAGTTCAGGAATAACCGGGATTTGAGAATGGCCCGTTGGCTGTTTCCTGCCTATCTGCTGGTATTCGCAGCGCTGGTCATGCCGATAGCCTTGGCCGGCCTGACCCAGTTTTCCGGGCAGGATGTGAACCCGGACACTTTCGTTCTGGCGTTGCCCATCGCGTTTGACCAACCGGCCCTTACGGTGCTGGCCTTCCTGGGCGGGTTCTCAGCTGCAACCGGCATGGTCATCGTCGCGACCGTTGCGCTGGCGATCATGGTCAGCAACGACATCGTGATGCCGCTGCTGCTGAGAAGCGGCGTGGCCCGGCGCCAACGCCATACAGACCTTTCACAAACGCTGTTGCGCGTGCGCCGCGTTTCTATTCTGGCCATCACATTAGTGGCCTATCTCTATTACCGGGCCATCGAAGCAGGAGTGCCATTGGCGTCCATCGGACTCCTGTCTTTCTCCGCGGCCGCTCAGTTTGCCCCGGCCATGCTGATCGGCCTGTACTGGCGCGGCGCCAGCCGCATTGGGGCAATTGCCGGCCTTTCGACAGGTGTCACGGCCTGGTTTATCCTGCTCCTGTTGCCATCCTTCTCAGGCAGCGAGGGTCTGCTTTACTCGTTTCCTGAAATATCATTTAACCAGGGCGCCCTTTGGTCACTGGTTCTGAATACCGCTTCCATCATTCTGGGTTCTTTGTTGTTGCCTGACGGCAAGCCCTCTCCTGACACGGATGTGCTCGCACAGGAATCCGGCGGTCTGATTACCCTGGGTGAACTCGAACATACCGTTGGCCGGTTCCTGGGAATTCAGAACACACGGGAAGCGCTTGCCACACACCTGGGCACAGTGGAGCCGGAACCGGCCGCGCTGGCAACGCCTGCGACGATTCAGTTCGGGGAACGACTGCTGGCCGGATCGATCGGATCAGCCTCTGCACGCACGGTGTTGTCCACCGCACTGCACCACCGCGGCCTGGGGCCGGAGGCGGTCCTCGAGCTTCTGAACCGCACCTCGCAGGCCGTGCAGTTCAACCGCGAACTGCTTGAATCGACCCTGGACAATATGTCGCAGGCTGTGGCCGTCATCGACAAGGATCTCAGGCTTGTGGGTTGGAACAGGCGCTACCTCGAGCTGATGGATTATCCCGAAGATACCGTGCACCTGGGCCAGCCGATCGAAGAGTTGATCCGCCTAAATGCGGAGCGTGGCCTGCTGGGTGATGAAGACATCCCGAGCGCAGTCCGCAAGCGTCTGGAGCATCTCCGCAGTGGGGTTCCTTACCGCTATGAACGTATCTGGCGCGGCGGCAAGGTCATGGAAATTCAGGGCAACCCGATGCCTGGCGGCGGCTACGTGACCACATTTACCGATATCAGCCACTTCAAGGATATCGAACGTGAATTGCAGGAAATCAATGAAACCCTGGAACACCGGGTGCAACAAAGAACGCGGGAACTGCAGGAGGCGCTTCAGGATGTCGAAGATTCACGCCAGGCGGCGGAAGCGGCAAACCGGAGCAAAACCCGGTTCCTGGCCGGAGCCAGTCACGATCTGTTGCAGCCTATGAACGCCGCCCGGCTTTTTGTCTCCATCCTGCGCCAGCAGCAAGGCCCGAAGGGAGAGCAGGCTCGCCTGGTCATGCGTGTTGACCGCAGCCTGACCGCTGCGGAAGAACTGCTGAAGGCCCTGCTCGATATTTCGAAACTGGATTCCGGCATGTATGAACCGGAACTGGAAGTCATTGCCGTCAAGGACCTTTTCGAGAAATTGCGCAGGCGCTTCAAACCACTCGCGGCCAACCACGATCTTAAACTGCGCGTTCATTCATGCAAACAGCATATTTACAGCGACAGAAACCTGCTCTACCGCATCATTCAGAATTTTTTGGCCAATGCGATCCGCTATACCGAATCCGGTGGTGTTCTGCTCGGCTGCCGCGTCAGGGGGCAGCAGCTGCGCATCAGCGTGTGGGATACCGGGGTTGGTATAGCGTCGACGGACGCCCAGGCAATCTTCCAGGAATTTCATCGCCTGGATTATGCCCAGCGTCTGGATGAGAGGGGCCTGGGCCTGGGATTGGCGATATGTGACCGCATTGCACGAATGCTGGACCATACCATTGACGTACGCTCAAAACCGGGGCACGGCAGTTGCTTCTCCATCACGGTCCCACTGGCCAGCGAACAAAATGTGGCTGAGCAGACACTGCCGGTAACCTCGCCAGGGGAACCCGCCAGGCTGGAAGACCTGACCGTGCTTTGTATCGACAATGAGCCCGATATTCTCGACGGCATGCAAATGCTGCTGGAACGCTGGGGGTGCCGGGTCCTGCTGGCAGTCAACCAACCGGAAGCTGCCCGGCAAATCCGGGAAAATGGAAAGCCTGGCCTGGTGTTGGTTGATTATCACTTGTCCGACCAGGCAAACGGACTGGACGTGATGGCACACCTGGACCTGCTGCTTGGCACCAGCTTGCCGGCGATTGTAATCACTGCAGATCGTTCAACAGAGCTCGAAGAAGCTGTGCGCAAAAAGCAATATGGCCTGTTGCGCAAACCTATAAAACCGGCGGCACTGCGGGCTTTGATGACCAACACCATCAAGAATTGGTAGAAGCGGCTTGAGCCGCGATCAGACTAAGCGCCTATATCTGGATAGTTAAGGTGATCGCGGCTGAAGCCGCTCCTACAAGGGACTATTTGGATTTGCGACGGCCAGTTGACTGGCGGCCAGCACGGCCTGGGTGCGGTTATTGACGCCAAGTTTGTGCATGATGGCGGTGACATGGGCCTTGATGGTGGCCTCGGAAACCGCCAGTTCGAAAGCAATCTGTTTGTTCAGCAGGCCCTGTGACATCATCATCAGCACCTTGAATTGCTGCGGTGTCAGTTGCGCCATCCGCTCTGCCAGTTCCAGCTCCGACACGTTGTTGCCCGGCAGGTTCGAAAAGGTTGATTCCGGCGTCCAGATTTCACCCATCAGGACAGATGCGATTGCGCGCGTGATGGTATCGAGACTGGAGGACTTGGGAATGAATCCCGCCGCCCCGTGTTCAAGAGCCCGCTGAATCACCACGGGATCCTCGTTGGCCGAAATGATCACGACCGGCACACTGGGGTAGCGTTTGCACAGGTAAACCAGGCCGGCAAACCCACTGACACCCGGCATGTGCAAATCCAGCAACACCAGGTCGACTTCCTTGTTCACGTCAACAAGTTCCTGCAAGCTTTCAAAAGAGCTGGCTTCCAGGAACCGCGTCTGGCCCTGCTCTGCTTCCAGCGCTTCCTTGATCGCGGTTCGGAACAACGGATGGTCATCAGCGACGATAACGGTTTCAGCTTGAATGGCGAGTAGACGGTTCATGGTCTGCTACTATTTTCCGCGCAAAACATCCCTGAGTCATCCTAGACCATAGTCGCAGACTTCTTCTTGTATTAGACCAATGGCTAATACCCGCCGGTACCGAAAATTCGGATGATCCGTATGCGAATACATTGAATGGGAGAGGCTATCATGGCCCAAAAATCTATAAAGAAAACACTTCTGAGTTTGTCAGTGGCAGTCGCATTAGGCTGTAGTTCGGGTAATGTCTTTGCCGACGGGGACCGCGTCGAAGAGCTCGAAAATCGCGTTGCTGAACTCGAAGCTCTTGTATTGCAGCTTTTGCAGGGCCAGGAGACCCTGGAAGCAGTCGAGGTAATCGACACCGCGACGATGGAGGCCCGTGCTGAAGTCATTGCGGCAGAAACGGTCAACATGAAGATGGCCGAATACCAGGCCGCCAAGGAAGCCGAGGAAAGGAAAAACAGCTTCAAACTGGGCGGCTATGTCAAGGCTGACGTGATCTCAAGCAACTATGGCGACGGATCGGTGGCCGCAGCAAACGCAGGCCGCGATTTTTACATTCCGGCTACGGTACCCGTGGGGGGCGAAGGTGAAAGCTACCTGGACTTCGGGGCCAAGGAATCCCGGGTGAATCTGAGAACAGAGCACAACCTGGACAATGGCGACAAGATTACCACCTTCACAGAGGTCGATTTCCTCCTCAGCGGCCAGGGCGACGAACGGATATCCAATTCCTACTCTCCCCGTCTGCGCCACGCGTTTTTCACCTATAACAACTGGCTGTTTGGACAAACCTGGATGACTTTCTTCAACGTTGGTGCTCTGCCTGAGAATCTCGACTTCGTTGGCCCGGCGGAATCCTCGATTTTCGGACGCCAGGTCCAGGTCCGTTACACAACGGGCAACTGGCAATTTGCAGCTGAAAATCCCGAGACCACGGTCACGCCTTACGGTGGCGGACGGATCATTACGGATGACGGCCATATTCCGGATTTGGTCGCCCGTTACAATTACAGCTGGGATGGCGGTAATTTGACCGTCGCCGGTATGTACCGCCAATTGCGCATTGAAGACAACGGCCTGAATGTCAAGGACTCCACCTCCGGTTACGGTATTAGCGTTTCCGGCAAATTCATGTTCGGTAAGGATGATTTCCGCTGGATGGCAAGTACCGGTAAAGGGCTTGGACGCTACATCGGCCTGAACACGGCCAATGGCGCGGTATTGGACGCTAACGGAGACCTCCATGCGATTACCCAGACCGGCATTTTCGGTTCCTACCGGCATTTCTGGACTGAAACCTGGCGCAGCAACCTGACCCTGGGCTACCTGTGGATCGACAACGACATTGAATACACAGGTATGGGTGTGACCAAGGATGCCAAGAGCATTCACGCCAACCTGATCTACAGCCCGCTTCCCAAGCTGGATTTCGGTATCGAGTTCATGTATGCCGACCGGGAGATCGAAAGTGGTCTTGACGGTGACTTGAAGCGCGTGCAGTTCTCAGCGAAGTACGCCTATTGACCCGGCTAGCGCCCCGTCAATGATCGACAAAGGACGGCTCACCCAGGTGAGCCGTTTTTTGTTTCAGGCCAGTTCACGCAGTGCTATCAGTCGTGACAGCCCTGGGGATAATCTTTTCAGGTAATACGATAACCATGCTTCCGGTGTAACGGGCACAATGGCGCGATTTCTTCGAATGGCTTTGATGATGGCTTGCGCTACCCGTTCAGGCGGGTAATTTCTCTTTTCGTAAAAGGCCTGAACGACCTGGCGTTTTTCCTCCACGTCTTCATCTTTCGATTCCAGTACGCCGCTGCTGATGATATTGGTTTTCACCACGCCCGGGCAGATCACGCTAACGCCAACCTGTTGCCCCGCCAATTCGGCCCGAAGGCACTCGCTGAACCCCAAAACCCCGTACTTGGTTGCACAATAGGCGCTCACACCCCGCGCCGCGGTATAACCCAGCATAGAGGCGATGTTGACCACGTGCCCCGGCTGGCCGCTGGCAACCATTCCCGGTATAACGGCCCGGCTGCAATGAACGACTCCCATCAGGTTGATCGAGACGACTCGTTCCCAGCTTTCCGGACTGGTATCGAGAAAGTAGCCGCCCACTGCGATTCCGGCATTGTTGACCAGGATGGAAGGATCGCCCATGGAACCCTGCACCAGGCGGGCAACCTCGGTGACCTGTTCCGCGTCCGAAACATCCAGTGCAAAGGCCTGCGCTTCCTGGCCAATACCACTGATGGTCTGTGCCGTTTGTTCCGCTGTTTCAAGAGATATATCGGTCACGGCTACCCGCGCTCCCGCAGCGGCCAGCGCCTGTGCTGTGGCGCGCCCTATGCCACTACCGGCGCCTGTCACAAACGCCAATTTTCCCGCAATATTTTTCACTCAACCATCCCCTGCTGTAAACTTAAGCCTTAATTCCAAAAAGCTTATACCATCATGCACTCTTTGGTTGAATCCATTCGTGACATCGTCGGCCCCAATGGAATTCTGACCGGTGACGATGTCTCTGGCCGGTCTGTCAGCTGGCCCCCGACCGGCGGATGCCAGGCCCTGGCCATCGTTCGTCCCGGCAACACTTCCGAGGTTTCAAGAGTACTCCAGGTCTGCCACCGGAAGCACCAGCCGGTTGTGACACATGGCGGCGTTACCGGACTCGTCGGCGGGGCCATTTCCAGGCCGGATGACATTGTCCTGTCACTGGAGCGAATGAATACAATGAACCCGGTCGATTCGGTCAACCGGACCATAACAGTGGAGGCTGGCGTACCTCTGCAAAAAGTGCAGGAAGCCGCGGAGGATGCCGGCCTGTTGTTTCCGCTGGACCTGGGCGCCCGCGGAAGCGCCACCATAGGCGGCAACATTGCCACCAATGCCGGGGGTAACGGGGTCATCCGTTATGGAATGATGCGCGAACAACTGTTGGGAGTCGAAGCAGTCCTGGCCGACGGCACCATCATTTCCTCCATGAATAACGTCATCAAGAACAATACCGGATATGACCTGAAACAGCTTTTCGTCGGCTCCGAGGGGACCCTGGGAATCATCACCCGGGCCGTTCTGCGGTTGCGGCCGCAGCCGCGGAGCCAGAATACGGCCCTGGTAGCCATCGACAGTTTCGACAAGCTCGGGCGGTTTCTGCAGACCATGGATGCGGCGCTGGGCGGAACATTGAGTGCTTTTGAAGTCATGTGGGACGATTTTTACGCACTCATCCTTGGGGACGGCAAGAAGCACGGGGTGCCGCTGGATTCATCCCATCCTTTTTACGTGCTGCTCGAGTCAACCGGCGGCGACAAGGAGGGCGATCCCCTTCGCTTCGAGAAAGCACTGGAGGAGGCCTTCGACCAGGCACTGATCGCCGATGCGGTCATCGCCCAGAGCAAGCAGCAACGAATCGACCTGTGGGAAATTCGTGATGACGTGGAAACGCTGTTCGCCAAACTCTATCCGCCCATCGCATTTGACATCAGTCTCGGAATCCTGGAAATGGACGACTACGTCCGCGCTGTTCGATCCAGCCTGTTGGCGAAGTTCCCGTCGATGAAGATGGTCACCTTCGGCCACCTGGGTGACGGTAATATTCATCTCGTCATCGGCGTCGGAAGCGCCGAGCCCGAGGTTGCAGCTACCGTCGAGAGCATTGTCTACGGAGAGTTGGGGCGTCGCGGAGGCGTCATTTCCGCGGAGCATGGCATTGGTCTTGCCAAAAGAGCATATCTCGGGCATTCCCGCAGCGCCGAAGAAATTACCCTGATGAAAATCATCAAGACAGCGATGGATCCAAAGAACATACTGAACCCGGGCAAGATCCTGGAAATAACGAAATAGGAGCGAAGATGAACGGAGCAGAAAAACTTCTGGAGACCCTGGTCGCCAGCGGCGTCGAGGTGTGCTTTTCCAACCCGGGCACTTCGGAAATGCAATTGGTTTCGGCGATCGGCAACAATGACGGGATGCGTCCGGTCCTGTGCCTTTTCGAGGGAGTCGTGACCGGTGCAGCAGACGGCTATGGACGCATGGCTGACAAGCCCGCAGCCACGCTTCTGCATGTCGGATCCGGCTTTTCCAATAGCATGGCCAACCTGCATAACGCCAGGCGTGCCCATACGCCCCTGGTCAATATCGTCGGGGATCATGCGACCTACCATTTAAAATATGACGCGCCTTTGACCTCGGATGTCCCGGCCCATGCCGCGATCTGCTCCGACTGGGTAAAAGTGTCTGAATCGGCGGATGACCTGGCCCAATCGGGCGCCCTGGCCGTACAGGCTTCGATGGAAGGTTCGGGAAAAATCGCCACCCTGATCGCCCCAGCCAACCACGCCTGGGAAGAAGCCGCGAAAAATACTCAGCCCAGGCCCCCGTCAAAACCTGCTCACGCCGGAGAAAACGACATTGCAGCAGCCGTCAAGGCGCTCAGCAACGGAAAGCCAACGGCCATACTGCTGGGCGGCAGAGCCCTGCGGGAACAGAGTCTTTCCATGGCGGGCCGCATCGCAAGAGCCACGGGCGCACGGGTGCTGAGCGAAACGTTCGCCGCTCGTATGCAACGGGGAGCTGGACGATTCAAACCGGAGCGTTTGCAGTATTTTTCGGAACATGTCACGCAACAGCTTGCCGGGCTCGAGCAGCTTATCCTGGTCGGTACCCAGGCCCCGGTTTCATTTTTTGCCTATCCTGGAAAACCAGGCTGGCTGGTTCCGGATGGCTGCGAGGTGCTTCAGCTGGCCTCGACAGACCAGGACGTCCATGCCGCCCTGGCTGCCGTTTCAGACCACCTTGGGGCTGACGAAGAAGCGGAGAAGGCGCCTGCCGCACCTGCATTCCCGCCACCGTCTGACAGCCTGACCCCTGTGGCCATTGGTCAGACCCTGACTCTGCTGATGCCGGACAATGCGATCGTTGCCGATGAAGCCAACACCTGTGGCCTGGGGATTTATCCCGTCACTGAAAATGCACCGCCGCACGACTGGCTGATGCTCACCGGTGGCGCCATCGGATTGGGATTGCCATTGGCCCTGGGCGCTTCCATTGCGTGTCCGGACCGAAAGGTGATCGCCTTGCAGGCGGATGGCAGCGCCATGTACACGGTTCAGGCCCTGTGGACAATGGCCCGGGAGAATACTGACGTAACCGTGGTCATCATGAACAACCGCAGCTATGCCATCCTGAATATCGAACTGGCCCGGGTCGGCGCCGGCCTGCCCACCCCCAAGACCCTGTCGATGCTGGATCTGTCCCGGCCAGACATCGATTGGGTCGCTATTGCCGAAGGCATGGGCGTGCCCGCCACGCGCGCCACCAACGCAGAAGAGTTTCATCAACAGTTTGCAGACGCTATGGAGGGCGAAGGCCCCTGCCTGATCGAAGCAATGGTCATTCAGCAGAGTTGAATTCGAACTCCTGGATTTTCTCCGCTCTTGGGCCGTAAAGGAACGGTTGCGCGTCATCCGGCCAGTTCCCCATGAACGGCGCCACCAGGACACCCGGAAGATCATGCCAGGTAACCGCAGCCATGGTGAAGTTCTCACCCGAGCCGGAAAGCAGTTCAATGTTCAGCGGCCCTTCACCTGGATAGACCAGTTCCAGTGTATTTGCCGTTGATTTGTCCTTGGTCGGGATCGCTGTGTCGAGGGCCAATTCTCCGTCCACCCAGACGTGGGTCAACCCTATGTCCCGGGGAAAGGTGAGCTTCAGATAGCGGCTTCTTGAAGGAAGTTCGATCCGGAACCGCCTGCGCCAGCCGTTTTCTTCCCTGGCAGCGCTCGGTTCCGCAACGTGAATGCCGGGAAGCTTGAGCGGCGCAACCTGTCGCACAGGCCGCCGAACCAAACCCAGACCCCCGGAATTGATCTCTTCCATTTCGAAAGCATGGCCTTCTCCGTATTTCCGGTCATGCTGTTGATAGATACTCTCCAGAACGACAAAACCCCTGTCCTCGCCTTCAACTTCCGAATACATCAGTGTCATATCGCGTGGACGTTCGGCGGTAAATCCAGGCAGAAACTGGTGCACCACGCACAGCGCCAGGATAGCACCCAGCAACCCTTTCGCAGGCCGCCACGTCAGATCCCTCTGTTTGACAAAAGCCAGCAGCATGGGCATCACTGTCAGCATCATCAGCCAAAAAGAAACGACCTTGATATGGCTCCGGTCGAAATTCATGACAAAATCCAGCATGAAAAAATGATAGAAGGAAATAAATGCAGCCCCGGCAAAACCCATCAGGGATGCGACCAAAAGGGGCGCCGGTGATTTCTTACGGATAAGGTCCACAACGGAACCCAACGCAAACATGGTCAATGGAATGAGCGCAATGTGCGACGCGGTCGGTAACTTGCTGGTTAAAACGATACCCAGGACGAAAATCAGCGCCCAGGCGATGATCATCCAGGAGCAGGCTGATACCCGGCCCGTGAACAGTTTCAGAGCCGAGTAAATAACCAGGCCCGCCATGAAAAACAGCGCAAGCCGTCCGGTCCACGGATGCGGATGCTCCAGCGGGTGCACATCAATCCAGTGACCCAGCGGCCAACTCAGCAGGTAGCCGCCTATGACCAGGCTCGCCATGGCAAAAGGAACGGCCACCAGGCCCCAACGCAACTGCCGGAAGCGAAACTCCTTGCGAAATGCCAGGCCAATGGCAATCATCACCCATACACCCAGTAGCAGAGCCAGCCCGCTGGTGATACTCACCGGGTAATGCACCAGGCGGGTCCCGAAAACATCAATGTAGCCGGCATCTTCACGTGACCGTCCGGCGGTCAGATCGCGCTCCGCAAACGCCTGCAGCATCGACCAGGCATTGTCACCGTGATGCTGCAGGCTGCCAAAGTCCAGGTGCTCAGGGTTGTCGATCACGGAATGGTAAACCGCAACCCCCTGCGCAAAAGCAAAATTGGCGCCCATCACACCCTTGTTTTTGTATACCGTGTAATCGGTATCGTTCGGCATCCGCTTGTACACTTCGTAAGCAAGAGAATTTCCGACCGGCCGTCCCACGTTCTTGGAAAACAGGCGAATGAGCCCCCGGTTACCCTCCCCGGTCTCAAACAAAACACTGGGGCCGGTGGAGCCCCTGGCCTCGAGATTGATAACGGCTTTCACTTTCGGGAACAGCGAATGATGCTTGGCAAACGCATCCGCTCCAATCAAACCGTTCTCCTCCGAATCGGAGAACAGGAAAATGATGTCGTTGGTGAAAGGCGGGAAATCGGCGGCCATCCTCGCAATTTCGAGTATCGCGGCCGTGCCGGCGCCGTCGTCAGCAGCCCCCGGTCCGGCCCAGCCGCTGTCATAGTGCGCTGTCAGGAGAACGGCATTCTTGCCTGCGGCACCGGGTTTAACCGCGTAGACGTTCTCGACCGGACTGCAGCTTCCAAACATGGGATTGCAGTGAAAACGCGATTGGAATTGCGGCGTATATCCAAACGACTCCAACTGGGCGACGATCCGGTTCCGGACCACCGTGTTGTAGGGTGACCCCGCAACATGGGGCAGTCGCTCCTGCAGGAGATCGCCCAGGATAGCCTCTGCCCGAACTGCCGAAAAAACGACGTCCGGGGCATCGTCACCGACCGGTGACGGGGTGGAAAAGGAACGCAAAACACCAGCAAGAACGAGTATGGCAATGAGCAACAGGGAAATGGGGTGCCGCAGTCGAAGCATCAGCAAAGTTTACTTGGGCTGACCAGGGGTTGCAGCAGTTTCAGTCCAGACCAAGTTCTTTCTCCATTTTTTCACGCATTTTGAATTTCTGGACCTTGCCGGTGACCGTCATCGGAAACTCCTCCACGATCCGGATGTACCGGGGTACTTTGAAATAGGCTATGTGGTCCTTGCAGAACGCCCTGATCTCATCTTCAGACAACACCGCGCCGGCTTTCAGCTGCACCCAGGCGCATACCTCCTCGCCGTATTTCTCGTCGGAGATCCCCACCACTTTTGCGTCCTGGATGTCAGGGTGTGTGAACAGGAATTCCTCTATTTCACGCGGATAGATATTTTCACCGCCGCGGATGATCATGTCTTTCAGCCGGCCCACTACCGCCACGTATCCCTGCTCATCCATTACGCCGAGGTCGCCTGAATGAAGCCAGCCGCCGGCGTCAATCGTTTCGGCGGTCCGTTCGGGTTCATTCCAGTAGCCTTTCATCACGGCATATCCCCGGGTACAGATATCACCCGGCTGGCCGACCGGCACGATGCCGCCATCCTCGCCGACAATTTTGACTTCAAGATGCGGTCCGGCGCGTCCGACGGACTCCACCCGCTTCTCTATGGGGTCATCCGCTCGTGTCATGTGGTTTACCGGGCTGCATTCGGTCTGACCATAGGCGATCAGGATTTCTGCCATGTTCATCCGTGAGATGACCTTTTTCATCACCTCAACCGGGCACGGCGCGCCGGCCATGATGCCGGTGCGCAGCGATGAAAGATCGAAGCGGTCGAAGTCGGGATGTTCCAGTTCGGCAATGAACATGGTCGGAACCCCATGCAATGCCGTACAGCGTTCGGTCGCCACGGTTTCCAGTACGGCCGTGGGTTCGAATGCATCCGCTGGAAAAATTGCAGTCGCACCTTGTGTCACACACGCCAGCTTGCCCAGCACCATGCCAAAACAGTGGTACATGGGAACCGGAATGCACAGGCGATCCTGTTCCGTAAACTTCATTCCCGCCGCCACCTGGTTGGCGTTATTCAGGATGTTGAAGTGGGTAAGCGCCGCGCCTTTCGGGTTTCCTGTCGTGCCGCTGGTGAACTGGATGTTGATGACGTCACGGGGCGACATACCGGCCTGGATTTCCTCCATCCGGATGAATTCCCTTTCCCCACCCAACCGGCAAACATCGTCAAAGTTGTACATTCCGGAAGTTTTTTCTGTTCCCATCCGGATCACGGTTTCCAGCCATGGAAGCCTGGCGGATTCCAATTTTCCCTGCTCGCAACTGTCGAGTTCCGGCGCCAGTCGCTGCAGCATTTCGAGGTAGCGGCTGCTTTTGAACTGCTCGGCAGCAATAACTGCCTTACAGCCGGACTGGTTCAGCGCATACTCTAGTTCAAACACCCGGTAGGCGGGATTGATGCAAACCAGGATGGCTCCTATTTTCGCTGTGGCAAACTGGGTCAGGCACCACTCGAAACAGTTCGGCGCCCAGATACCTACCCGGTCACCCGGTCCAATGCCCAGGGCGAGCAACCCTTGCGCAAGCTGGTCGACCTCATTCCGATATTCAGACCACGTCCAGCGGATGCCCTGGTGACGAACCACCAGTGCCTCCCTTTGTGGATACCGGGCCGCGATTCGGTCAAAACAGGCGCCGATGGTTTCGTCGATCAAAGGCGGCGAGTCGACGCCTTTAAAGTAGCTTTTTCTCATCCGTGTATTATCGCTCAAAAGCCCGGTTCTCAGGTCAGTGAGTAGACCGAAGTTGACTTTCATCACGACTCAAATCTCACTTTCATTCGCTCTCGGGCCTGGTGACCCGATAATGTCTCTACCTTGCCAAAAGGTCGGGTCTTGCATTAGTGATAAGGACAAACACCCTGTTCCAAACCACCCGAAAGCCTACAACAGGGCATTTGACATTTGGTGGCATCAGGATGAGCCACAAGACCGGGGTTTTCGCCCTCATTGGCAAATTTTGAGATAGAACGTTTCAACGGTCCTCCTGATTATTTTTCAAATAATTTCACTCAGTGGGAAATTCAATCTCGAGAATTACAACGTCGTCCTGGAGAACTTCAATCCTCTGCCCCCTGGGCTCAAAGTCCAGAGGTTCTCTTCCATAGGCTTCCGGGTCTCTGAACCTGATGTGTCCATAAACATCTCCATAATGCATTTGGAAAGTCGTGATGATTCCTACTTCGTTACCGCCGACGTGCAGCGGATAGGAACCGACAGGCACCCCTTCGATTTCAACTGAGAATTCCACCCGTTCAGCATTCATCTCCCACTTCACTTCGCCGTCAGCGTCGACCAGAACCCCGGTGTTGACGAAATCAGATTCGATACCAACGTAATCGCCCGCATCGACGCACTCCAGCATATGCCCGCCCATGTGACCGCCCATTCCGCCACCATTGCCCCCGCCCGCTCCATATTCGCAGTCATAATGGTGACCCGTGTCGCCATCATGGTGGTGACCGTGGCCGTCCTCTTCAAATTTGTAGTCGAAAGAAGAAAGCACCACACCCGCACCATCATGTATTTCAATGACCATTCCGCGCGGATCAAAATTGAGAAGCATGTGTCCATCCTCCCCTGGACTGGAGAAACTCAACTCGCCATGACCACCCACTACGGAGAAGGTCCCTCGCTCCTGCATTCCTGTATACAGGCGGTACTCGCCATCAGGAAGACCTTCGACCTCTATTTCGAATCCCATGTGACCGGAGTAATCCTCATAGTTGGCGTGGCCGCTTCCATTGACTCCTTGCCTGGCGGATATCAAGTCAATACGTTGCTCGCCGAATAGTGCATCTGCATGCATATCATCGGAGATCCCGCCCGTGCAGTGGGTATTCATGACTTCTGTCAGTCGCTCGATGTTGAATGTACCGCTCCCGACTTCGGCATGGTTGGTTTCGAAGGTAACGACACCACTGTCACAACTGTCAAAAACAATTGTCATCGTTCCGATGCTCTGGACAGAATCGTTACCGGGGATTGCTCCCTGCAGGAAACCGACATCGGTGGAGTCGAATAACTCGAACTCGATGCGATTTTCTATCAAGTCGCCAATGCCCACGTACCAGGCGGTTTTTCGATCGGCACCGTAGGTATACCAATAGGCTACCGCCCTTCTGGAGTCATCGAACTGCTCGACAACCTCGAGTGCAATGCCCTGGGCTTCCTGATCAACCTGGTTCCAGATTCCCGTGAAGTGCCTGGTCACGATCATGCCTTCCGGCACATTACCAGGACCAGATCCTTGTGCGGATGATTGCGTCGGGAACCAAACAAATCCGACCGTGAGCACAATACTTGCTATTAATCCAATAATTTTCATTTCAATCACCTGTTTTCTGTACATCAATTTTGGTCCTTTTACTTGTTAACCTGAAGGGCGGCTTTTGCCCGTTCACTTGCAATCATCTCTTCCTCCATCATTCAATATTGGGTATGCCGCTAATGGACTGAGATTCTTTTCTCAGGATGAATCCTTGCCATAACAGAAACACGGCCGGAATCAGTGCCAGGGTAAGCAGTGTCGCACTGATCATCCCGCCCACCATTGGCGCTGCAATGCGCCGCATGACCTCAGATCCGGTGCCGCTGCCCAGCATGATCGGCAGTAACCCGGCGACGATGGCCGCGACGGTCATCATGATGGGTCTGACCCTCATGAGAGCGCCGTTTGTGACCGCAACTGCCAGGTCCCGGGAAGCGAGGGGCCGCTGTTCTTTTCTGGCTTTCAGTTTCTCGGCCGCGAGCGCCTGTTTCAGGTAGACCAGCATGACAACCCCGATTTCTACGGCAACACCGGCGAGTGCAATGAAACCCACACCTACCGCCACGGACATGTGATAGCCCAGCAGATACAGCAACCAGATACCGCCGATGAGCGCCGTGGGCAATGTACCCATGATGATGAGCACCTCCGTCATGTTGCGGAAATTCAGAAATAGCAGAAGCATGATGGTTACCAGGGTGATCGGAACGACGATGGACAGACGCTCTTTGGCCCGTTCCATGTACTCATATTGCCCGGACCAGTTCAGCGAATAACCCGGAGGAAGCTCAATCTGATCCGAAACCACCTGTTTCGCCGCGTCAACATACGTCCCCAGGTCCACCCCTTCTATGTCGACAAAAATCCATCCGTTCAACCGTGCATTTTCACTTTTAATCATCGGTGGACCGTCTTCGACCCGGATGTCAGCTACCGCTGAAAGCGGAATTTGTTGGCCCATGGGCGTCACCACTGGCAGCTCTTTGAGTTTTTCGACCGAATCACGCCTGCCGCGCGGGTAGCGGAGGTTTACCGGGTAGCGTTCAAGTCCTTCGACGGTCTCGGTAACATTCATACCGCCAACGGCAGTACGAATGATGTCCTGCACGTCATCGATGTTCAGCCCGTAGCGGGAAGCCTGGTCGCGCAGAATGTCCACCGTCACATAACGGCCGCCGGCGACCCGCTCGGAGAACGCCGTGGCGGTACCCGGAACCTCTTTGAGAACCGCTTCTATGTCCTTGCCGATCTGTTGTATTACCGTGAGATCAGGGCCTGCCACCTTAATGCCAACGGGTGTCTTGATGCCGGTAGCCAGCATGTCGATTCGTGTCTTGATGGGCCAGACCCAGGCGTTCGTCAGTCCCGGCAGCTGAACGCGCTGGTTCAACTCCTGCTTGATGTCATCGATGGTCATCCCGTCGCGCCACTCCTCTTCCGGCTTGAGCTGGATGACCGTCTCCAGCATGGTGAGCGGTGCGGGGTCCGTTGCGGATTCGGCTCTGCCGATCTTGCCAAAAACCGTCTTGACCTCGGGGACTGTCCGGATCAGCTTGTCCGTTTGTTGCAGCAACTCCTGTGCTTTACCCGTCGATATACCCGGAAAAGTTGTGGGCATGTACATCAGGTCTCCCTCGTTCAGGTCGGGCATGAATTCAGAACCGAGCTTGTTCGCCGGCCAGAATCCGATGACCACGAGAAGGACGGTCACCACGACGACACGCAAGGGATGCCGCGTAATTTGGGAAATCAGGGGCTTGTAGGCCCAGATCAGGAGGCGGTTTAATGGGTTTTTATGTTCAGCAACGATTTTCCCGCGGATGAAGTACCCCATCAGCACCGGCACGAGCGTAATCGACAGGCCTGCTGCAGCCGCCATTGAGTAGGTCTTGGTAAATGCAAGCGGCGCAAACAACCGCCCTTCCTGGGCCTGCAACGTAAAGACCGGAAGGAAACTGAGAGTAATGATCACCAGGGAGAAGAATAAGGGTGGGCCGACCTCTACCGCCGCCTCGGTGACAGTTGACCAGTGCATTTTCGGGTCATAGGCCTCATCCTCCATCTTCTTGTGAACGGTTTCAATCATGACGATTGCCGCGTCCACCATGGCGCCGATCGCAATGGCAATGCCGCCCAATGACATAATATTGGCGTTGAGACCCTGCGCGTTCATTACCAGGAAAGCAACCAGAATGCCGAGCGGCAAGCTGAGAATGACGACGAGTGAGGATCGCAAGTGAAACAGAAACAGCAGGCAAACCAGCGCGACCACTACAAACTCCTCAATGAGCTTATGCTGCAGCGTTTCCACTGCCCGTGCTATCAAGGAAGACCGGTCGTAGGTTTCGACGATCTCTACACCTTCAGGCAAACTCTTTTCCAACTCGGATAGCTTTTCCTTGACACCCGCAATGGTTTTGCGGGCATTTTCGCCAAACCGCATCACGATGATGCCGCCAACCACCTCTCCTTCACCATTGAGTTCCGCTATTCCGCGGCGCATCTGTGGCCCCAGGCGGATATCAGCAACGTCTTCGAGACGGATTGGCGTGCCCCGTTCATTCATTCCCAGGGGGATTGCACCCAGATCCTCCATCGACTTCAGGTAACCTGTCGCCCGGATCATGTATTCGGCCTCACCCATCTCGATCACGGAGCCACCGACTTCCCGGTTTCCTCTTTGAATGGCATCGCGAATTTTGGAAAGGGGCAAGTCATAGGCCCGCAAGGCGTCTGGATTTACGATGACCTGGTACTGTTTGACCATACCGCCGACGGTTGCCACTTCGGCAACGCCCGGTACTGTCTGCAGCTCAAACTTCAGGAACCAGTCCTGGATGGACCGCAGTTGCGCCAGGTCGTGCTTTCCTGTGCGGTCCTGCAATGCGTATTCGTAAATCCAGCCTACGCCTGTAGCATCAGGACCCAGTGCAGGTTTCGCCGACGGAGGTAACTGCCCTGATACCTGGTTCAGGTACTCCAGGACCCGTGACCGTGCCCAGTAGAGATCCGTTCCGTCTTCGAAAATCACGTAAACATAGGAATCGCCGAAGAACGAGTACCCCCGCACCGTCGACGCACCCGGCACGGATAACATGGCCGTAGTCAATGGATACGTGACCTGATCTTCAACAACCTGCGGTGCCTGCCCGGGAAAGGGTGTCTTGATGATGACCTGCACGTCTGAAAGGTCCGGTATGGCATCGACCGGGATATTGACCATCACATAGGTTCCGCTGACGGCGAGAATCAAACTCATCAACACCACCAGGAAGCGATTCGAAACCGACCATCGGATAATGGCTTCAATCATCGCTGCCTTCCTCGCCATCAGTTGCATCACTCATGACGTGAATATGATCGATGGCCCATCCGCCGCCCGGTTTCTCAACCATGGAGAAATGTATGTTTTGTCCTTCCATGATTCCGTCAAGCGAAACTGCGGGATCCACATCGAAATTCATCGTCATCGCGGGCCACTTCAAGACAGGAATTGCTTCGTGTTGAAGTTTTATTTTGTGCCCTGCCAGGTCCAGTCCGCGAACCACGGCCCTGGCGGTGACCTGCTGCTCCTCAATCGGTTTCGGAGTTATTGCTGGTGGTTCAGAAACAGGGTACTGCCCAGCCTTGACCTCGGACATCCCGCCGGACCCATTTTCGCCAGAGAAGATTTTTTCCATCACATACTCGCCGGCATGCTCCTGCACCAGAGAAAATCGGATGTCCTGACGGACCTGGACCCCGATCAGATCTACCGATGGCCGGACATCGAACACCATCGTCATGCTGGGCCAGCCCAGAGCATCTATAGGCCCGTGCGCCACGCGGATTCGCCGGTTATCCAGGTCAATTTCCTCGACCAGGCCGCTGGCATATACCGCTTCGGATTCCTGAGGTTCCGGAAGATGGTCTGCCGACTCCAGTCGCGTAATACTGCCCGCAAGGCTGGCCTCGGAATCGATAAGGAACTGCGACGAGGTGACGATTTCATCCCCCTCGGAAATGCCTGCAAGTATCTCCACAAACTCGCCTGACTCCAGCCCCGTCAACACCTCGTGAACTTGAAATTTGCCGTCGCCCAACGAAACGACAACCCTGTCCCTGCCGGGTGCCGGTATCAGTGCTTCGCGGGGAATACTCAGCGCATTGGGTTTCAATTTTCCATAGATGGAAACACGTGCGTACATGTTGGGCTTTAGCCGCCCACCGGGATTGTCGAACCGTAAACGAACTTTCAAAGTCCGGGTTTCTGGATCAAGCACCGGGTAGACATAGTTCACTTGCCCGGTGAATTCCATGCCCGGCATGTATCCGAGAGTGGCCTCGGCGGCCTGACCGGCAGCAACCCAATCCACCTGAGATTCAAATACTTCAGCCTGCAGCCAAACACTCGACAGATCGGCCAGGCTCAAAATCGAGCTGTTGGGCTGGATATACATCCCTTCCCGCACATTTAACGAGGCAACAATTCCATCCTGCGGGGCAACGATCTTGATTTTTTCGGAAGCGGTGCCTCTTTTTTCAAGCGCTTTGATATCGGAAGGGATCATGCCCAGTGCAGCAAGTTTTTCTTCCGCCCCGCCCTGCAAACGCGCCCCGCCGCGCTGCAACGCCTGCAAATATTCCTTCTGTGCATTGACCAGTTCGGGCGAATAGAACTCGAACAGGAGATCTCCCTTCGACACCTGTTCACCCTCAGAATTGACTTCGAGGTTGACGATCCAACCCGACACGCGCGTATTGATGTAACTGATTCGCGTTTCGTCAAACCCTACATACCCGGTTGCCTCGATACGCCGCCACAGGGGACGCACCCTGGCCTTTTCTGTTCTGATGCCGAGGTTATTCTCTACCGCGGCATTGATCGTGACAGCATCGCCATCGTTGGCAGAACTTTCATAAACCGGGACCAGGTCCATGCCCATCGGTGACTTTCCCGGCTTGTCACTTTTAAAGTTCGGGTCCATTGGTGCAACCCAGTACAAGACTTTCGCCTCGGTGCCGGCTTCTTCTGTACTCGAAGTATCTGCAGGCTGCGTGCCAATTAGCCTCGGCCCCGTAACTGCGCCTATGGCAAATGCTGCGAGAACCAGGATGCTAAATAGAATTTTGTTAGTCACTTTCATTCTCCTTCCAGGTAGAGCAAACGCGCTAGCGTTTTGCGCACCTCTGCCTGCAGTCGCACGTGCTCCAGCTGCAAATCAAATTCTGTGATTCGTGTTCGAAGCAGGCTTGTCAGGTCTTCGATGGATGACTGGTAAGCCTCAAAGGAAGCTTCAGAACTGAACTCCGCATCAGGGAGCAACGAGTTTTCAAACAGACTGATCCGTTCCTGCTGTCTCTGGTAGGTTGAAATATTAAAATCTACTTCACTCCTCATGCGTCTGAGCAGGTCATCACGGGAGAACATAGCGGCCGAGGACTCCGCTACCTGTGCTGCTACCACCCGGTCCTGTCGGTTCTTGTGGAACAGCGGTACGTCCATCACTACCATCATCGTCAGCAAGTCGGTTCGTGGACTGCCGTTCGGGTTGTAACCTGCTCGTCCGCCATAGGTAACATCCAGCGCAAACTCCGGTTTGTATTTCTGCCTGGCGAGTTCTACACCGGTCTCTGCGGCGGATATATTTTTTTGCAGTGCCTGGATACGGGGATGTTTGTAAAGGTTATCCTTTACAACATCCGCTGAGGTTTGAAAATTGAACCGGGGCCAGTCACTATCCAGGTCACCGTAGGCTGCATCACCGATCCAGATGGCCAATCGTGATCGCGCCTGTTCTTCATCCTGTGCAATGCGAGTCGCCCGGTCTTCAACTTTTGCCAGCTCAACGGCGGCCTGGAGCACCGTTTGCTGATGCACACGACCTGTGGCGTAGTAATCCTGCGTAATGTCAGCGACATCAGAAAATGCCATGATGGCTTCTTCATTGATACTGGCCAGATGCCGTTGTTTCAAGACTTCAAGAAATTGCTCCCGCACGGCCAACAGAATCTGAAGTTCCTGGTCGTGGCTGAACTCGTCCAGACCCTGGGATTTCAGTTCTATTTGCTCTGACTGTAATGATCGTGATTTTCCGCGAGGAAATTTTTGCACCAATCCAACCTGGACCTGGGTCATCGCTTCCTGACCCAGGTTAAAAGTGTCCATGGGTAAATTGGCCAGACCCAATTTAAGCAACGGATCGGGCAGTTGCTCAGCGGCAACCGACATTTCATCCAATGCCAGGCGTTTCGCTTGAACTGATTGGACACCCGGATCTGAGGCTAATGCCAACTCTTCTGCGACGGCCAGGTTTAATACGGAAGCTGCAATGGTTGAACTAAATGCGATGCCGGCAAGCGCCGCGAATACAACGGGTGCCTGACAGAATCTGATGCATCGATGCATCCTGAACATGACTCTCTCCAATGACCTGTGAGCGCCTTGCAACGCTCATAAAAATCTGAAACAACGGTTAGCCGGAGCCAAACGGACCAGCCCCGGGATCGGATCAGATCAGGAGATTGGAGGTCGAAACGGTGGAGAGGAATGACTGGGTAGAACGACGCCGGCGGAGTAGCTCGGCAAAAAGGCATGCGACCAAACGGGGGTGAATTTCATCATCGCGGGTAATACGGGAACGCTCAAGAAGCAGGGCCCGCATTTCATATCGCTGTCACACCCATCCTGCGTATCGGCGCCGCCCGGATCACAACAGTCATGGCCGCCGCTGTCTGGCGAGGCCATGTGGTGGGTGCTTTCCTGACTTTTTTCCTGGCCCATGTCACAGAAGCCAGCCTGTAGAGGCTGGGTGCTGATCGCAATAACCAGAAATAAAATCAACAGCTTCATGACCAGAAAGTATACCAAAACTGGCTAAATTACCAACTTTAAGACCAACAGCAATGACGGTGGTTCCCGTTTGCGGGCAAATTGTTCAGGGTGCACTAACTCAAAAGCCCCAACGACAACCAGGGCCAGAACGCGATCACCACCACGGAGATCAGCAGGATCACGAAAAACGGCAGGGTCGACAGGTAGAGTTCGACGATCGGGCGCTCAAAGCGGTAGCTGGCGATGAACAGGTTGAGCCCGACCGGCGGCGTTATGTATCCGAGCTGCATGGTGGCCAGGAAAACAATGCCCAGCTGGACCGGGTGGACACCAAACTGCAGCGCAACCGGCAGAATCAACGGCACCACCAGGACGATCGCGGAAAAGATATCCAGGATCGCACCGAGTATCAGCAGGAATACCAGCAGCAGCAGCAGGAAGGTCAATTGGCTGGTGACCATCAAACTGACGTACTCGAGCAATTTTTGCGGAACGCCGGCATCGATCATGTAATTGGTCGACGCCAGAGACATGCCGAGAATAATCAGGATGCCGCCGACCAGCACCATCGACTCACGCATGATCCCGGGCAGCTTGCGCAGGGGGATTTCTCGCAATATGGCGACGTCGACAATCAACACGTACAAAGCCGTCACGGCCGCGGCTTCTGAGATCGCGAAATAGCCGCTGTAGATCCCCCCCAGAACCACGACCGGCAGCGGTATTTCCCATGCAGCTTCCCGGATTGCCGCCCTGACTTCCTGCCAGGAAAAGTCCCCCAGGGGCACGCGCAGGGCACGGTTCTTCCAAACGCTGTAACCGGAAAGCATCACCAGCATCAGGAAACCCGGCATCAGTCCGGCCAGGAACAGGTCCTCAATCGAAACCTCCGCAACAATGCCGTACAGGATAAGCGGTAAGGATGGCGCGAACAGCAGGCCCAGACTGCCGGCTGAAGTGATCAGGCCGAGGTTGAACTTTTCCGGGTAACCGGCCTGCTGAAGAGCCGGGAATAACAAGGCGCCGAGCGCAATGATGGTCACGCCGGAGGCGCCGGTAAACGCCGTGAAGAACGCACAGGCCGCCAGGGAGACAATGGCCAGCCCCGCTGGCATCCAGCCCAGCAGGGCCTGGGTCAGGCGGACCAGGCGCCTGGGGGCCCCGCTTTCACTCAGCAGGTAGCCGGCGAAAGTAAACAGGGGAATCGCCAGCAGGATCGGCATTTCAGCAATTCCGTAGAACTCGATCACCACAGCCTGCAGATCAATGCCTTCCCGGGTGAAACCCCACATGGCGCTGGCGGCGATGACGGCAAACAATGGCGCCCCGAGAAGCGCCAGCAGCACCAACAAGGGCCCGATCGCCATCATCGGGCCGATGGCCCCTTGTTGAATCCCACCAGGCCCTCGATGACAAACAGGGAGTAGCGGTAGCAGATGAGTCCGAAACCAAGAGGCAGGATCAATTGCGGCAACCAGGCCGGGACGCCGCCCATCAGCAGGTCGCCGAATTCACGGGAGGTCTGCACGAACTTTACACTGTGCCAGGTGACAACGCCGCAAATGCCGGCGGTGAACAGATGAAGCAGAATTTTTACTGCTTTTCTCAACTTTTCAGGCAGAAAACGGTCGAGAACTGCCACATTGATGTGTTTGTCACTGCGACTGGCGGAAACCGCGCCGGCGAGTGCGATCCACAACACCAGCATTCGCAGTACCTCATCGCTCCAGATAAATCCGAAATTGAACATATTCCGCATCACGATCTGTGCTGCTGCAAGCAGGATCATGCTGCCCAGGATGATCACGAGAACCGCATCCTCCCCGGCCCGGCCAACTTTCTCCAGCCGTGAAAAAATGTTTTCAGACGAAGTCAATGAGCTTTGGCGACCGCATCGCCCTGAAATTCTCTGATCAGCAATTGCATTTGATCCAGCAGTGCGAGGTCAAAGGCGCCTTCATCGGCCAGATTGCGATTTGACGCGCTGACGATGCCGCGCCACTCATCAACATCGGCGGGTTCAGGAGCAACCATTTCCAGCCCGTTTTCCAGCAATGCCTGCAGAGCGTTTTCGTTGTCGGTGACACCGTTCTGGTCAAATTTCCGGTATATCCCTTCCATGACCTCGCGTGCAATCAACTGATCAGCCGGTGACAGTTTTGAAAACGCCCGCTTGTCAATCAGCATCGCCGCGTAGACATATGCGATCGGAAGTTCGGTTATGTACTTGAGACGGGTGTGCCACTGAAACACCACCGCGCCAACCGGCGGAACGGTGACGCTGTCCAGCAAATCAGTTTGCAACCCCGTCATGACGTCAGTCACCGGCATTACCACGGGGGCGACGCCCAGGGCTCTCAGCGCGGCAAACCCGATCGGATCACCCTCCGGTATCCAGACCTTTTGTCCCTTCAGTTCAGACAGTGTCTGCAAAGGCTGGTTGGACATCATGTAGGCGAATCCGGCGCCGGCGAAACCAAAATTGACGTAACCGGCATCTTCCAGCCGTTCCCGGACCACGTCATCCATGTTTTTCCTCACAAAACGGGCTTCCTCAATGGTACTGAACACCATTGGCATGGAAAAGATATC
>JAHEFT010000037.1 GCA_024640025.1 Chromatiales bacterium | reverse complement strand
GACCGGTATCGACAGGTCGTGGGGAAGAAAGCCCAGCAATTCCCAGTAAGCGACCAGCACAGCCCCAGGTTTCTGCTTCATGAGGATGCCCTGCACCTGGTCCTGGTTGCTGAACGTAACCCCGGAAACGTGTGTTTTACCGTCACGGCCCGTTGCCAGCCAGGACTGTATGACCTGATGGCCGGCAGATTCCAGGGCGGTGCGCAGCTGTGCCGTGCGCACGGCATTGCCGCTGACGATTTCCTCGTTCAGCAGGGGAGGTTCCTGTGTGATCAGCAGAATCTTCATGATGTCAGCGCTGGGACTAGCGACCCAGTAAAAGGAAGGTGGCCAGGCCGATGAACGCCGTGATGCCGATGACGTCGGTCACGGTGGTCAAGACGACTCCACCCGCCAGAGCCGGATCGATGGACATGCGCTTGAGCACCACGGGAACAAGCGCGCCGGCAAGCGCGCCGGCGAACAGGTTCAGCAGGATGGCGGAAGCCATGACAAGTCCCAGCGGGATGTCTCCGTACCACAGCATCGCAATGGCCGCGATCACGATGGAGAACACGATGCCATTGAGCAGGCCGACGGCCAGTTCCTTGCGCAACAACGCAGGAATATTGCTGGCGCTGACCTGGCCGGTAGCCATTCCGCGAACCATCAGAGTGAGGGTCTGTGTGCCGGCGATTCCACCCATGCTCATGACGATGGGAAAAAGCACGGCAGTCGCCACCAGTTGGTCCAGTGTCGGTTCGAACAGGTAAAGAACGCCGGCGGCCATGAAGGCGGTAATCAGGTTAACGCCCAGCCAGACCCAACGCCTGCGGGCCGACTGCACAATAGGGGCGAACATGTCTTCTTCCTCGTCCAGGCCGGCCCGCGAGAGGACGGAATGTTCAGCCTGTTCCCGGATCACGTCAACCACGTCGTCAATCGAAATCCAGCCCAGCAGCCGCTGTTCAGAGTCTATCACCGGCGCAGTCACCAGATCGTGGTGCTCGAACTCCATCGCCACCTGGTTTTCGTGCATGTCCACGGGGATGGTGACGGCCGATGTGTCCATCAAGTCACCGACCATGCTGCTCAGATCCCTGGTCAGCAAATCCGCCAGTTTCAGGCTGCCCAGGTAACGTCCCTGCCGGTCGATTACAAACAATAGGTCGAAGACTTCAGGAAGTTCGCCACGCACCCGAAGATAGCGGAGTACCACATCGAGCGTTACATCGGGGCGGATAGTCAGGACATCCGGGTCCATCAGGCCGCCCGCGGAGTCTTCCGGATAGGATAATACCTGCGCCAACCTCTCCCGGTCCTGGCGGTCCAGGCTACGCAGAACTTCCCGGGTTACGGCGTCGGGCAGGTCGTCCAGGATGTCCGCCAGGTCGTCCAGGTCCAGGTCGTCTACGGCCGCGACCAGGTCTTCGGGCGAAGTTCCCCGGATCAGGCTGGCACGGACTTCATCATTGACTTCAACCAGCACATCGCCGTCGAGAGCCGGGTCTGTCATTTCCCAGACGGCCAGACGCTTGGCTACGGGAAGAGATTCGAGGAGGTCGCCGATTTCCGCGGCCGACAGGTTCTTGAGCAGGTGGCGGACCTGGTACCTGGTGCCCGAATCAAGCGCTTCGGACAACCGGTCCAGGTGGCGCGCTGTCTTTTCTTCGTGCATTTGCTCGACCATGATCAGTCTCCCCGGTATTCTGCAGGATACGGTTCGTAGGAACCGCAGGCATTATAAGGGAAACCGAAAGGTCCGGTTATGATTTACGGCTGGCCTGGCTTTATGGGGATGGCTGTGACTGGTCCAGCAATTCCAGCAGTGAAGAAGCGCGCGACAAAGTGGGATCCTTAAGCCAGGCTTTGAGAACTTCCCGAGCGGCGCCCACATCTGTCTCCCTGATCACCCGCTTCACTTCCAGCAGACGGCCCGGGTGCATGCTGAAGTTGCAGAGCCCAAGGGCAAGCCACAATCGGGTGTTGCGGGGGTCGCCCGCCGCTTCTCCGCAGACCGTAGCGGGTAAATCGAGCGTTTCCGCCTCCCTGAGTACGTACCGGAGCAAGCGCACAACACCCGGATGCTGCAGATCATAGAGGTGGGCGACCTGCTCGTCACCACGGTCGGCGGCCAACGCGTATTGCAACAGGTCGTTGGTTCCTACCGAGATGAAATCAAGTTCCTGACCCAGGTCGTCGATGGCCAGCGCCGCAGCCGGAACCTCGATCATGCCGCCAAGAGGCATGTGTTTGTCGTAGGGTTGATTGCGCTGGTCCAACTCCGCTTTTGCTTCTTCGAGCAGGGAACGGACCATGCGGATTTCCTGGACACTCGTAATCATCGGAATCAGGCAGCGAACTTTTTCGGTTGCGCTGGCCCGCAGGATGGCCCGCAGTTGTGTCATGAACAAGGCCGTGTCCCGAAGGCAAAGACGGATCGCTCGCAAGCCCAGGGCCGGATTGGCTGCACGCCTGAGTTGAGAGAAATCGATAGCATCGGTCGATTTATCTGCACCAAGATCCAGTGTGCGAATGGTCAGGGACGCTCCATTCAGCAATTCGAGCGCCGACAGGTACTCGGCGAGTTGATCTTCCTCATCAGGCGGCGACCCCTGCAAATAAAGGAACTCGGTGCGATAAAGGCCGATGCCGTCTGCTCCCACGGCCAGCGATTGTTTTAACTCTTCACTCCGCTCCGCATTGGCCTGGAGGCTGATCTCGACCCCGTCAAGACTGACTGCGGGGCGATTACGCAAAGAAATCAGTGATCGCCTGAAATGTTCGGCTTCTTTCCGGACTTCCTGGTAGTGGTCCAGCGTTGCCTGGTCAGGATCGGCGAGAATGATGCCGAGACCGCCGTCCAGGATCAGCATGTCATTTTCTTTCAACATGCTGCGGGCGCCGTGCACACCCAGCACCGCGGGGATACCCAGGCTACTGGACAGAATGGCGGTATGGCTGTGCGGACCGCCATGCTCGGTTACAATCCCGGCCACGCCTCGCTGGTGAAGGATGGCCAGTTCACCCGGTGTCAGGTCCATTGCCACGACCAGCGTGTCAGCTAAACGGTCCGGGATGTTCTCAAAAGGCGCGCTTGCCGCCTCGTCTCCAAGCTTGCTCTGAACCAGCCGGACGACCTGGGTGACATCTTCGCCGCGGGTGCGAATGTAGTCGTCCTCGATACTGCGGAACTCGGAAAGTATCTGCTCCAACTGCGACTGCAGCGCCCATTCTGCATTGCAGAGCTCCCTCCTGATGTGGTCCTCCGTGCTTTGCCTTATCTTCGAGTCGCCCAACATCAGCACATGCGACTCGATGATTTCAACAGCCGGCGCCGCGACCGACGAGTCTATCCTGTTTGCGATTTCCAGTAGTTGTTCACGGGCCGCGCGCACCGCGTTGCGGTAGCGGTGGATTTCGTTTTCAACATCATCCTCACCGATTCGGTGCTCTCCGATCTCGAGCTCGTTCGACTCGGCGAGATGCACGCGCCCGATCGCAATTCCGGGCGCCACGGCATGTCCTTCGAGCGTAAAGCTCATTGATCCTCCCCAAACCGGTTATTGATCAACTGGACCAGTGCGCTAACCGCCAGTTGCTCATCGGTGCCCTGTGCTTCAATGGTGAGTTCTGTTCCGGTGGCCGCAGCCAGTGTCAGGACTCCCATGATGGATTTTCCATTGACCGATCTCGGGCCCTTACTGACCGTGACTTCCGCCTCGAACTCTGAGGCGCAGTTAACCAGGCGCGTTGCAGCCCGGGCGTGCAGCCCAAGCCGGTTGATGATGGTGACGTTTCTCGAAATCACGTCTGAAAAATTTTCACGGCGCGTTTACCGCCCTCAACCGCCTTCTGCACCAGCAACTCCAGTGACAGGTTGCGGTAGTTGCAGGCACGTATCAGCATGGCGAGATTGACGCCGGTAACCATGACGGCATGAGTTTCCTCCATGGCCTCCACCACCTGGTTTGCCGGGCTCGCACCCATCAGGTCGGTCAAAATCAGCACGCCATCACCCGAATCCGCCTGTTCGATCGCGGCTTGAATCTGTGGAACAGTGGTCAGGCTATCAGAGTGGTTGAACTCCATGGAATAAACACCTTCCAGGTTCTGTCCGAGCACGAAACCAGCCTCCTGGACCAGGGTTTCACTACTTCTGCCATGCGTGACGATAAGAATGCCCACGCTCATGCCTGCAGCTCCCTGTGGTGTATGAGCACGCGGCCGAATGTGCTGCCGAGACCCGAAGCCAACTGGTCGACCAGGTAAACCGAGCGGTGCCGACCTCCGGTGCAGCCGATTCCCACGGTGACATAACTCCTCTGGCTACGTTGGAACTCGGGCAGCCAGGTCTTCAGGAAATGAAGAATATCCGTCAGCATTCCCTTGACCGAGCTGTCCTTTTCCAGCCAGTCTTTCACCGGTTGATCCATTCCGCTGTGTTCGCGCAACGATTCCACCCAGTGAGGGTTGGGTAGTATCCGGGCATCAAAAATGAAGTCAACGTCCTGCGGCACACCCCGTTTGAATGCGAACGACTCCAGCACGATGGTCATGGTTTCATTTTCGGAACCGGAGCATTTCCAGACCTGGCGTCTCAGCTGATGAATGTTGATGTCTGATGTATCGATGACCCAGTCGGCCTTTTCCCGCAGACCGTCCAGCAGGCTCTGCTCGCGTTCTATTGCCTGTGGAAGGGAAACCTGGTCACTGGTGAGCGGATGGCGTCTTCTTGTTTCACTGAATCGTTTGATGATTGCGTTGACGTCGGCTGTCAGGAACAGCAGCTGACATTTGAGTCCGGCCGCTGCCAGTTCCTCCAGCCATGTCGGGATTTCTTCCAGGTCGCGTCCGGGAGACCGGGCGTCAACGCCCAGCGCTACGCGGGAATAGCGTGCCGGGTTGATCTTGATCTGTTGCGCGAACTCAGGAAGCAAAGCAGCCGGAAGGTTGTCCACGCAGTAGCACCCCAGGTCTTCCAGAGCCCTGAGGGCCGTTGATTTTCCTCCGCCGGACAAACCGGTGACCAGGACGAGTGTTTGCTGCGTACCCGGCATTGTCAGTCCGGTGTGTCCCTGTTTTGCCTTTCGAGAATCCTGGAGTGTCGTTCGATGAAGGCAGAAGCAGCATCGTAACCTTTCATCTTCAGCATGAAATCGCGAACAGCGGCTTCAGCGATGACTGCAAGGTTTCTGCCGGCCATAACAGGAAGGGTAATTCTCGGAATATCCATTTCCAGAACTTCCAAGGTGCTGGTATTGCCGCGCAGTCGGTCCTTGCTCTTGAATTGCCCCTGAGTCACGGGGACTTCCAGGTGAATAATCAGCCGCAGAAACTTGTTCATCTTGACTGCGGCATCTCCGAACATGTGACGGACATTGAGGATACCCAGGCCGCGGACTTCGAGACAGTCCAGCAGTTCTTCGGGGCAGGTTCCATCGATGATATCCGGCGAAATGCGCGTGAACTCCGGCGCATCATCAGCGATAAGGCGATGCCCCCGGGTCAGCAATTCGAGCGCCAGTTCGCTCTTGCCGCTGCCGGCGTCGCCGGTAATCAGCACACCCAGTGTAAACACTTCCATGAATACGCCATGGAGCGTGGTACGCCGGGCCAGGGCAGTTGAAATGTAGTATTGAAGGTAATCGACCAGCTCGTGAGCCGGCATGTCCGAGCGGATCAAAGCCGTATGGGTTCCGGCGGCTTCGGACAGGATCAGGTCGGGCAGTTCCAGCCCATCGCCGACGACGATAGCCAGAGGCTCGCAGCTGAGGACCCGTGATACGGTCGCGTGCTGCTCATCGCCATGAAGAGAATCAAGAAAACGGATTTCCTCCCAGCCAAGCACCTGCACGCGGTTTGGATGAATGAGATTGAGAAAACCTGCCATTGCAGGACGGGTGCTGAGGTCGTCGCTGGAAATGGAAAAACCGGCCGGATCAGGTTCACCGGATATCCAGTGCAGTTTTAACCTGGTTCGCAGGTCGTCGTAAAACGCGCGGGCTGTAATCGTTCGGGTCATGCCCGGACCACATTAATGCCTTGGTCCGGAAAGCAGTTTCAGAAGTTCTCCCTGGCTTTCTGCCGCACGCAGTTCTTCCAGCAGTTCGGGGTCACCGAACAACTCGGCCACCTGGGCAAGTAGTTTCAGGTGATCTTCTCCGCACGTTTCCGGAACTGCCAATGCAAACAGCAAGTCAACGGGTTCTCCGTCAACCGAGTCAAAGGGCAGCGGCTTATTGAGGCGAATGAATGAAACCTCAACATGATCGATACCCTTGATCCGCCCATGCGGTATGGCGACCCCTTTACCGAGCCCTGTGCTGCCGAGACGTTCCCTGGCGCACAGGCTTTCAAAAATTTCTCTCTGGCTGTTGGCTTCGTTATTGCGGGCCAATTCTTCGCTGATCAATTCAAGCAGCCGCTTTTTGCTGCTGCAGTGAATATCACAGTGAATCTTTTCCGGGCTCAGCAGATCGCTAATTAACATGGTCTTTCATCTCGCCTTCTTGATGCGATGGTTAACCGGCCGATGCCGCGCGTTTTGCGGACGAGGCATGGTGGCCGCGTACGCGGTCTTTGTAACGCCGGACCTGTTTGTCAAGCTTGTCGGAGAGACCATCGATAGCTGCATACATATCGGAATCAGCATCCTGGGCAAACAGGGATTTTCCAGCAGCGGTTACCGTTGCCTCAGCCTGCTGCTGTTGTGACGTTTCTACCTTCAAAATGACATTAATGGAAATCACATTGTCGAAATGCCTGGAAATTTTACCCAGTTTTTCATTGACGTAGGCTCGCAGTGCCGGCGTAACTTCAATGTGGTGTCCCGTAATGTTAATTTGCATGTCAGTCTCCATTTTAGTGACCTGCACGCCAATGATCCCTGGACCGGAAATCCGGTGCGGGTCCAATTGGTGCTAAAGGTGTTTGCGTTATTGCCGTCCCTTGGGGCCTTGATCATTCGAATTTTCAGAGCGAGAAGGATTACACAATCCATGATCTAATGGTATACCTGAAATTAATTGTTGCCTAGTCTGGACTTTTATCCAGTTGATTAATGTCGGCTTACTTTTCCAGGGGGCTGCGCCGGTAAAGCCGCCGCCGTTCATTAGACGAGCCGATTCCCAGTGATTCGCGGTACTTGGCCACCGTTCTCCTGGCCGCCATGATTCCCGCCTGCTGCAATAATTCGGAGAGTTCCTGGTCACTCAGGGGATTGGAGTGCGGTTCCTTTGCCAGCAATGCATGGAGACGGGCCTTGACGGCAGTAGCGCTAATAGTGCCGCCACGGTCTGTTTTTACATGGCTGGAAAAAAAGTACTTCAATTCGAACAAACCGCGCGGGGTCAGTATGTACTTGCGTGTCGTGGCGCGCGACACGGTAGACTCGTGAACACCAACTGCCTCGGCAATCTCTCTCAGGACAAGGGGTTTCATGGCCATTTCGCCATGTTCGAGAAAATCTTCCTGCATCTCGACGATACTCTGTGAAACCCTGAGCAGAGTCTGGTTGCGCATGTCCAGGCTGGACATCAGCCACCGCGCCTCCTGTAAACGCCCCTTGAGGTAGTCGGCATCTGCGCCACCGGATTTTCGCAGCAGATCAATGTAGTACCTGTTCAGCTTCAGGCCAGGATCGTTTTCCGGGTTGAGCGTGACCCTCCAGCTGTCGCCCACCCGGGTGGCATACACATCAGGCACCAGGTATTCGTCGCGGCGGTTGTCATAACGGGCCCCCGGCCTCGGCTCCAGAGACTGGATCAGCTCCAGCGCTGTAGCCAGGGTTTGTTCATTTGTCCCGGTTCGTTTCCTGAGTTCGTCGAAGTCGTGCAGGGCAACGAGTTCCAGGTAATCCCTGGATATCCTGAGCGCGAGATCCCTGGCCTTGGTGTCAGAGGGGAGTGCCGAAAGCTGAACCCGGATGCATTCCGCCGCATCCCGGGTTGCCACACCTACCGGCTCCAGCCGCTGGACGCGGTGCAGGACCGCCAGGATTTCATCTTCCTCAACCAGCAGTTCCGGTGCCAGGCTTGCCCGGACATCCTCGATGCTGTCGTGCAAATAACCGTCTTCGTCCAGGCCGTAAACGATGGCCTCGGCAATTGCGGCGTCTACATCAGAGAAGTGCGCCAGGTTGATCTGCCACAACAGGTGTTCACGAAGGGAATCGGCGCTGGTATCAGCGATCTGTGATTCACCTGAGTAACCTTCGAAAGAGCTGCTTTCCGGCCATTGTTCATTGCCAAAGGATTCGCTTTCCCATTCCTGCAGGTCGGCCGGGTCCGACTGCTCGCCGGCGGCCTGCTCCAATGGTTCGAACTCGGCTCCCTCCACACCTGCGTCGCCTTCCGTCCGTTCCAGGATTGGGTTGGTGTCCAGTACTTCCTGGATATATTCCCGAAGTTCGATCCGGTTCAGTTGCAACAGTCGGATGGCCTGTTGCAGCTGGGGCGCAAGCGCCAGTTTTTGGGTGAGTCTGAGTTGTAGGGACGGCTCGGCCATGCTGGGATCAGAGACTGAAGTCTTTGCCGAGATACACTTGTCTGACCTCGTCGTTCGCGATGATGGTGGCTGGATCACCTTCGGCCAGTACCCGTCCGTCGTTCAGAATGTAGGCGTGGTCGCAGATTCCGAGTGTTTCCCGAACGTTATGGTCGGTGATCAGTACGCCGATGCCCAGGTCGGTCAGGTGGGCCACGATTTTCTGGATTTCGATAACTGAAATGGGATCCACTCCCGCGAACGGCTCATCGAGCAGGATGAAGCGGGGGCCGGCTGCCAGTGCCCTGGCAATTTCGGCCCGGCGGCGTTCGCCGCCGGAAAGACTGATGCCCTTCTGATCGGCAATATGGGCAATACCGAGATCTTCAAGCAATTGCTGTTGTATTTCCTTGCGGGCGTTCAGATCCAGGTTCTTGCGTATTTCAAGAATGGCCATGATGTTGTCCGCCACGGAAAGTTTGCGGAAGATCGAGGCATCCTGGGGCAGGTATCCAACTCCGAGACCGGACCGGACGTTAACGGGTTGATGGGTGACATCGACATCATCCACCAGGATCTGGCCGTCACCGACGGGCACGAGGCCCACGATCATGTAGAAACAGGTGGTTTTGCCGGCGCCGTTTGGTCCCAGCAGCCCGACAACTTCGCCAGGTTCGACCTGCATGGTCACGCCGTTGACGACCTGCCGTTTCCCGAACGTTTTATGGAGGTTGATGGCCTTTAGCATGCCCCTAACCCGTTTCCCTGCCTTCGGCAGCCTGTTCTGATACTTCCTTGCCCGCCTCATCGGCCGGGGTTGAGCTTTCCTGACCGGGTTCGCCGGAATCCGGGAGTTCACCGGGAACAACTTCCGGGTCCATGCGAATCCTGATCCGGCTGTTTGTGTCGCCCCCGCTGCCTTTGAAATTCTGCGAATTCATGTCGTATTCGAGTATCTCGCCACTGATGTTGTATTGGGGATGAACGACGTCGGCGGCGCCCGTCAGGGTCACGATTCCGGTGGCCACGACATAGTCGATTTTAAGGGCTTCAGCCGAAACGATGCCTTCATCTTCGATTTCCTGCTGAAGGCGAACCGGTGAGCCGTTCAATTCAAACCGGCGTACGCGCCCATCGACTTTTTCAACTTCTGCAATATCTGCCTGGATGAGAAGGGAACCCTGGCGGATTTCCACGTTTCCTTTCAGAGTTGCCATGCCGTCACCGAGAGTGCCGTCGGTGCTGTCTGCGTTGACTTCCAGCGGTTGTTGCCGGTCGGTTTTCAGGGCCAGCAGAGAGGGTGGCATCGCGAGCAAAATCATACCTGCCATCAACAGGAAGCATTGGAGCGAGACTCTATCATGGAGTTTCATAGTATGCCCTTACATCCTTCAGAAGTTTAAAGCTGTTGGCAATCATGTCGAGTTTCATACCCGTTGCCTCGAGCCAGTCATTGGCATGTATCACTTTGACCTGGGAATCACTGCTTGCGGTTCTCGGCGTAACATTCAACATGACGTCCATTGTCGAAATTTCCACCAATTCCCCGGTGAGTTTGTTTTCCTTTGCCAGGTAAACGTCCCCCAACAGCGATACGAATTCCTGATCTTTGGTGATGATTGCAGACTCCGCGGTAATGTACCACTGTTCATCTTCCTGCTGAATTCGAATTTCGGGATTCTCGATGGTACCCACACCGCTCTGGGCATTACTGCGCAGAACCGGCGCCTGGAATTCGAAGTTGACGAACCCCTCGTCATCCAGCAGGCGGCCGTTAAAATCATACAAGGCATAGTTCAGGCGCGTGTCCAGTTGGCTGACAGGGCGTTCCACCACTTCGCCGGACTCCCTCAAAAGCAGCCAGGATAGAGAGGCCAGCAAGGTCAGCAGAATGATTCCATGGCGCGTTCTTCGTTGGGTCACTGGTTAACAATTCCATCCAGCACATGCTGGTCAAGGCCCTGGGCGGCCAGGATAAGATCACAGATTTCACGAACCGCGCCGTTTCCGCCGTCGCGCGAAGTCACCCAGTGAGCTCGGCTTTTGACCAGCTTATCGGCGTCAGGCACCGTCACGGCCAGCCCAACGCGGTCGAGTACCGGAATATCAATCCAGTCATCCCCGGCATAACAGATATGTTGTTCGTCCACACCGGTATCAGAAAGCAATTCGTTGAATGCGTTCAGTTTGTCAGTGCGGCCCTGGTAGACATGCTTCACGCCGAGTTGGGCCGCCCTGTGCGAGACGATCCCGGACTGCCGGCCGGTAATCAAAGCCAGGCCGATGTTATGGAGTTGAAGCGCCCTCATCCCCAGTCCATCACGGGTGCAGAAGGCCTTCATCTCGTTGCCCTGGTTGTCGAAATACAGCCGCCCGTCGGTCAGGACGCCATCGACGTCCAGGACCAGCATCTGTATTCGAGAGGCCTTGTCAATCAACAGGGGGTCATACCCGGACAGGTCAACTATCGACATTCATACGACTCCCGCTTGTAACAGGTCCTGAAAATTAAGAGCGCCTACCAGGTCTCCGCTATCTTCAATCACGAGCAGCCCCTGTACGGAGTGAATCTGCATGCTCTGCATGGCTTCCATTGCCAGCGCATCGGGTGCGATGCTCCGGCCGCCTTTGGTCATCACTTCACTGACTGGCGTGGCGTGCGGATCGAGCCCGGCGTCCAGCGTGCGGCGCAGGTCGCCATCGGTGTAAATCCCGATGACTTTTCCCGCGGAATCCAGTACAGCGGTCATGCCAAGCCGCTTGGCCGTCATTTCCACGATAGCCTGGCTGATGGATGCATCATGGCGAACGCTCGGAACCTGCTCACCCTTGTGCATGATGTCCCTGATGTGAACGAGCAGCCGCCTTCCCAGCTGGCCCGCCGGGTGGGACATGGCAAAATCTTCGCGCGTGAACCCGCGGGTCTCCAGCAGGGAAATGGCCAGCGCATCACCCATGACCAGTGCGGCCGTCGTGCTCGACGTGGGAGCAAGTCCGAGCGGGCAGGCCTCCTTTTCGACGCTCACATCAATATGCGCGTCGGCGTGTTTGGCCAGCGTGGAACCAGGGTTTCCAGTCATTGCAACGATGGTGACGCCAATGCGCTTCAACAAAGGCAGAATCGCGTTTACCTCGTCGGTTTCACCCGAGTTTGACAGGGCCAGCACGACGTCCCGGGATTTGATCATTCCGAGGTCACCGTGACTGGCTTCGGCGGGGTGAACGAAAAAGGCCGGGGTTCCCGTGCTGGCCAGCGTCGAGGCAATCTTGCTGCCGATGTGGCCAGATTTTCCCATTCCGATCACGACAACCCGGCCAGAACATTCCAGAAGGTAATTGCAGGCAGCAAGAAACTGGTCGTCGATGCGGTTCTGCAGTTGGACAACCGCGTTGGCCTGAGTTTCGATGACGGCTTTCGCCAGGACCTGGATGGCGTCTTTGTTCATGTCGCTAGTTTACCTGTCACAGCCATGCAAAACAGCACGCGTTGCCTAGAGGGGTGTGTCGGGGACCACCCGTGTCGCCGTGACCCAGACCAGGACCTGGTAGGCAAAAAACATCGAAAGCAACAGGAAGCCCGATCTTCTGCTGATCCGGCCGGGTCCCTGGATCCCGTAGGCCATGAAGAACAACAGGACCGTGAAGATGAACATGACCGGAAAGTCCTGCTTCAGCATCAGGAATTCAACATCCACCGGTTTCGTGATGGCTGCAATTCCCAGTACACCCAGGATATTGAACATGTTGGAGCCGATCACATTCCCGATCGCGAGATCATCTTCCTCGCGCAGCGCGCTGGTCAGTGCAGCAGCGAGTTCGGGCAGGCTGGTGCCAAAAGCAATGATGGTCAGCCCGATGACGGCTTCGGATACATGCAGGCTGCGGGCTATGAATATGGCGCCCTCGACGAGAAATGCGGAACTGATGGGCAGGACGATCAGCCCTACGGCTAACCAGATTATGGCAATACGCGTGGGCATACTGGTCGGAATCTCAGCGGCGAATTCCTTGGCGAGAGGGTCTTCCGGGCCGCGCCTCAAGCCGAAACGGACCATCCAGATCACCAGGGCCACCAGGCCGGTCAGCAGCAGCATGCCTTCGGTACGATCGAAAATCAGGTCCGAGGCCATGATCAGGCTGGCGATCATGATCAGCATCAATAGCGGGTATTCGCGCTTGAGGGTTTCCGATTCGACCCTCAGGGGGTACACGACCGCAGTGAGTCCCAGGATCAATCCGATATTGGCGATGTTGGAGCCAATGGCGTTACCGACTGCCAATCCGGGGTTGCCGCGATAGGCCGCCACTCCTGACACGACCAGTTCCGGGGCGGAAGTGCCGAATGCTACGATGGTCAGGCCAATGATGAGGGGAGAAACGCCCAGGTTGCGGGCGAGTGCGGACGCGCCGGCCACGAGTCGGTCTGCACCCCAAACCAACAGAATGAACCCGCCGGCTATTTGAGCGATCGAAATCAGCATATTGTGCAAATCGCTTTCAGTATCGGTTCTTGTTCCATTATGATGTCGGGCTTCCGGAACAGCACGTACGGCATTTTCACGAGACGAGGAAGCTAGTCTATGGATACAAACAGCATAGAGCAAATGATTCGAGCGGGGCTGCCCGATTCCACGGTGTCCGTTACGGGCAACGATGGCGTGCATTTCGAGGCTCATGTCGTCAGCCCGTCCTTTTCAGGAAAAACCACCTTGCAGCGTCACCGGCTCGTGTATGCCACCCTGGGCTCATTCATGGGAAATGAAATTCACGCACTTGGCTTGCAGACGGCAGCACCCGAAGAAATCAGCTGACATGGCGCGAATCCAGATACATGGCGGAGTGCCCCTCGAAGGCGAGGTTCGAATTTCAGGCGCCAAGAATGCCGTGCTCCCGATCCTGGTGGCCAGCCTGCTGGGTGACGGTCCATCACGGGTAAGTAACGTGCCTCACCTGCAGGATGTCACCACAACCATGGAGTTGCTCGGCCGAATGGGCGCTCAACTGAGTGTTGGCGATGGTATGCAAATCGAAATCGACCCGCGCAGCATGGAACACTACGAGGCGCCCTACGATCTCGTGAAGACCATGAGGGCGTCGATCCTGGTGCTCGGGCCTCTGGTTGCCCGGTATGGTCGCGCCATCGTGTCACTGCCCGGCGGCTGTGCTATAGGTTCGCGGCCGGTGGATCTGCACCTGCGCGGTTTACAGGCGCTCGGGGCGCAGGTTGAAGTCCGCAACGGCAATATCGAAGCGCGTGCGGATCAACTCAAAGGCGCCAGGATCATCATGGATACCGTGACCGTGACGGGAACCGAAAATATCCTGATGGCGGCCACCCTGGCGCGCGGCACCACGGTCATTGAAAATGCGGCGCAGGAACCGGAGGTCGTCGACCTGGCGGATTTCCTTATTTCCATGGGGGCAAAGATACACGGCGCCGGCAGCAATACGATCACGGTGGAAGGTGTGGATCGCCTCGAGGGCACAACGTATTCCGTTTTGCCCGACCGAATAGAAACAGGAACTTACCTTGTCGGCGCTGCGATGACGGGAGGACGGGTCAGGTGCACCCGTTCCAGGCCGGCTCACCTGGATGCCGTGCTCAACAAGCTGGCTGATACCGGAGCGGACATCCATGTCGGGGAGGACTGGGTCGAACTGGACATGCGGGGCCGCAGGCCGCGATCCGTCGACATCACTACTGCACCCTATCCGGGATTTCCGACCGATATGCAGGCCCAGTTCACCGCCCTGAACACCATTGCCGAAGGCACGGGTGTTATCACCGAGACGATCTTCGAGAACCGCTTTATGCACGTGCAGGAACTACAGCGGCTGGGAGCCGATATCAGCGTTAAGGGTAAAACGGCGATCATACGCGGTGTGTCGGGATTGAACGGAGCTCCGATCATGGCAACCGATTTACGCGCGTCAGCAAGCCTGGTTCTGGCCGGCCTGGTCGCAGAGGGCGTAACGATCGTTGATCGTGTCTACCACCTCGACCGGGGCTATGAAATCATTGAAGAGAAGCTCAGCGGCCTGGGCGCCCGGATCAAGAGGATTGGTTCGGCCGCCGCCTAGCAGTCTGTGGAATTTTCCGCAGTCGCTCATGTTAAGTCCGACAAGCTCCTAGGGCCGGTCAGAAACCACCGTGGCGCTGGTGATCTCGGCGCGCACCCTGCGGCTGAGCTCGCTTGCGTCATCCAGCCTGATGCCGAGTTTTATCTGGTCCTGTGCACCACCACCCAGAATGCCGCGAAAAGTCTTCTTACCCTGCCGGGTCTGGCCTTGCTGGTCGAGCCAGGCATAGCTGATTTCGATGTTTTTCATCGGGACCTGGGTGAGGTTGCCGAATTGGACCCAAACCTGGTTTTCAGCGTCTACAGCCACCCGGGAACCCACGTATTTACCTGGATTGTTCTGCAGATCCAGCAGCACCAGTTCCCGCGTGGCTTTCTGGCTGGTTTCAGATTCAGATTCGGCTGCAATTCTGAAATTCTCCATTGCGCCGCTGATGTTGCCCTGGTCCTTGTCCAGCATGCCCAGCAGATAGTGCGCCTCCGCCGTCGGCATCAGCTCCAGGCTTTGCGTGAGGTTGGATCGTGCCGGGGCCGGTTGGTCGAGAAGGTACTGCATCTGACCCTGGCGCAGGTAGCCGTAGAAAAAGCCCGGGTTGGCGCGCACTGCTTTTTGATAAGACTTGAGGGCGGCCTTATTCTGGTCGTGCAAAGCAAAGATATCGCCCTGTAAATCGTGGAAAAGGGATTCCCGGGGTTCGATCGACAGCGCCCGGTTTATTTTTTCCTGGGCCACATCCAACTGGTCCTCGGCGACCGCTTTCCTGGCCTCGTCATAAGCCGCATAGGCTGGCTGGACGCGGTTCAGGTATGCCATTTTCTGCCGGTAGATCTCCCGCCCCATTTCGCCACCCGCAGGCAGGCCTTGCGCCGTCTTGATGTTGTTCCTGACACGCTCCATGGATGGCGGGTGGGAGGCGAACAGCCCGTTGATCCAGCTTTCGTTCCGCTCTTTAGAGAGTTCAACAAACGTTTCCTGCAGTTCCACGGCGCCCTGCGGGTCATAGCCGGCCTCCGACATGTAAAGCATGCCGTATTCATCGGATTCCCGTTCAGCATCCCTGCCGTATTTCTGGCTAAGCAGCTGGGCTCCCAGCGCGGGAACCATCATGGCCACCTGCCGTCCCGCCTGGGATTCAATGGTGCTTCCGAGAATGACCATGGTGGCGATGGCGCCTACCTGTGTCAGCATCCCCTTGGACTGGGCCCGGGCGCCGTGCGCGGCATCAGCATGTACGATTTCATGACCCAGTACTGCCGCGAGTTCCGCCTCGGAATTGAGGTTGATCAATAGCCCCCGGTTGACCACAATCTTGCCGCCCGGCAACGCCCAGGCATTCGGAGTCGAGTCATTCAGAACACTGAACTCGAATTGAAGTTGATCTTTCCTTCGCGCCTGGGCCGCGAGGCGGTTGCCGACTCCCTGGACGTAGGCAGTGAGTTCCGGGTCGAGGATGAATTCCCCACCCTGCGACTGCTTCATCGGTGCATACATCTGGGTTCCGACTTCCTGTTCCCAGTCGGTGCCGTAGATCTGAAAATTCCGGTCGCCGGTTACCGGGTTGACTGCGCAAGCTGACAGCCCGGTGGTTGCCACCAGCAATGCGAGGAAAATTTTTCGGATCATGATCTGTACTCAGTCCCTGGGTTGATTGAAGCCGAGTTGATCGTTCTCCTGCAATTTCAGGGGAGCCTCGAGCGTCTTTCCATCAATGATAACAGCGCCGTCGCTGCATTTGACCTGATGTTCCGCCAGGAAACCGGCTGTTGCGACAAGCAGGCGGTGTTCCATCGGCCCGAGCCTGGCTGCCAGGGTCTGCGGGTCATCATCGTCCAGGATGGGAATGACGACCTGCGAAATCACCGGTCCGCCGTCGAGTTCTTCGGTCACGAAATGGATACTTGCGCCATGCTCCCGGTCACCGGCTTCGATGGCGCGGCGATAGGTCTCAGTACCCCGGTATCGCGGCAGGAGCGAAGGGTGAAGGTTGATCATTTTTCCCTGGAACGGCTGCAGGACCCGCGGGCCTATGATGCGCATGAATCCCGCAAGCACCACCAGATCGGGCTTTCCGGCGGCCATTAAAAGTGCCAGTGCGCGGTCGAAATCGTCACGGCTGGAAAACAGGCCGTGTTGCAGAACGCTGGTGGCAATGCCGGCGCTTTCAGCTCGCGCCAGGCCCCCTGCGTTCGCCACGTTGCTGATCACGTGATTGATTTCAATATTCAGTTTGCCGGCGCGGCAGGCGTTGATCAGGGCTTGCAGGTTACTGCCGGTGCCCGAGACCAGGACGCATGTCTTCAACGGGCCGCTCATGAACGATAACGCACCCGAGAGTCCGGTTCGGAGGCGATGACGGATCCAATATCGAAGCATTCTATACCCAGTTCTGCGGTCTTCGAGGCCAGGCTTGCCGCTTCGGCAAGCGGTGCGATCATGACCATGCCGATGCCGCAATTGAAGGTGCGCAGCATTTCGCTATCCGTTATGCCGCCCTGCTCCTGCAGCCAGCCGAAGACGGCAGGCCGGGGCCATGCCCGCGTATCAATCTCGATTCCCAGGCCTTCGGGGAGGATGCGCACGATGTTCTCGGTCAGCCCACCGCCGGTGATGTGGGCGAGCCCGTCGATCTGTCCGGTTTTGAGCAGATTGAGAACAGGCTTAACATAGATGCGGGTCGGGGCCAAAAGCGCCGTTCCGAGTCGGACGGACTCCCCCGATGTTTCTGTCAGGGTTGAACCCAGGTCTATGCCTGACTTCTCGATGACTTTCCGGATCAGTGAATAGCCGTTGGAATGCGGTCCGCTCGAAGCGAGACCGAGTACCCGGTGCCCTTTCCTGATCCGGCTGCCGTCCAGCAACTCCGAGCGCTCCACAGCGCCGACCGAGAATCCGGCAAGATCGTATTCTCCGGCGCCGTACATGCCGGGCATCTCGGCCGTTTCTCCACCGATCAGTGCACAGCCGGCCTGGCTGCAGCCTTCCGCGATGCCTTCGATCACCGACTGGGCTTCGTCCAGGTGCAATTTGCCGGTGGCGAAATAGTCCAGGAAGAACAGCGGTTCGGCGCCGCAGGTCAGGATGTCATTGACGCACATTGCTACCAGGTCGATGCCTATGGTGTCGTGCCGCCCGAGTTGCCGGGCCAGCATCAGCTTGGTTCCGACACCGTCAGTTCCCGAAACCAGCAGGGGTTCGCGCCAGCGGTCAAGATCCATTTTGAAGAGGGCGCCGAACCCGCCCAGCCCGGTCAGGACTTCGGGACGCAGGGTCCTCTTGACGGCCGGTTTGATCCGCTCAACCAGTTCGTTTCCGGCGTCGATATCGACGCCCGCATCGCGATATGAGAGGCTTTCCTTGGTATTGTTCGTGTGATTCAACTCGGGCTCCGGAATTGCCGGTTTCGTTACGGCTGACTTGTGCCATATGTTATCTTATTTGTTCATCCTGTACCCGGTACCTTATGAGAACTTTCCTACTGATTTTACTGCTGGTTGCGCTGCCGGTTGCTGATGGCCGGGCGGACACGGTCGACGTCTACACCGGCGAGGCGGCGGTGGAAAACAAGGACGCCGGTGAGCGCAGCCGGGCATTGCCGCTGTCGCTCAGCCACGTCCTGCAGAAAATCAGTGGCCTGCGGTCGTTCGAGGACTATCCCCTGGTGAAACCGGCCCTGGACCAGGCATCCGCCATCCTGGTTTCTTTCTATTACCAGAACGTTGAAGATGTCCTCGCCGATGGAACGGTCGAGGATCAACTCAGGTTGGTGGCGAAGTTCTCGGCCGTCGAGGTCGATGAGATGGTTCGAAACCTTGGTTTGCCCCTGTGGCCGTCTGAACGGGTTCCTGTTGATGTCTGGGTTGTGGTCGATGACGGGCTCGGCCGCCGGATCATGCCGGTCGAATTTGCGTATGCCTGGCAATCCATGGCAGAAGCAGCCAAGTGGCGTGGACTGCCGGTTAACTGGCCCAGCCCGGACGCGGAAGGCAATTATCCCGTGGACGCCCAGCTGCTGTGGGGCGGATATACCGAGGACCTCGTCGCTGATTCCGGCGGCGGGGCGATAATTATTGCAGCCCGCCGGGAGGGCATGGAGTGGGGCGTCAGGAGCAATATGACTTACGGCAGTCAAAGCTGGACCTGGAGAGTTCAGGATGTTGACCTGCAACTGGCGATGACCGAAAGCCTGCAACAGGCTGTCGACCAGGTTGCTGCGGCAAACACGATCGCAGCCTCTGACCTCGGCACCTGGATGCATCAGCTCACCGTGAGCGGTTTGCGCAACGCAGATGATTATGTGCGCTGCCTGTCCTACTTGCAGGAAATCGGTGTGGTTACGGATGTTACCGTGATTTCCGCCACCCCCGGGCACGTGACTTTCGACCTTCAATTGAGCGCTTTGCCGCGCTACCTGGAAGAAACCCTGCTCGGTGGGCGGGTCCTCGGTTACGATGAAAATGAACGCCAGTATTTTCTTGTGCGATGAGTGGTCGCGATAATGAATGAATCCCGAAACTGGTTCATCCTGGCTTGCATTGCCGGCACTGGCTGGTTGCTTTACCTCCTGGCGCCAGTCCTCACGCCGTTCGTCATTTCAGCCGGTCTCGCATACCTTGGTGATCCGCTCGTCGACCGTCTTGAACGCCTGAGATTTTTCAAATGGCAGGTGAACCGGACAACCGCCGTGCTCATCGTGTTCCTGTTGATATCTACTGTGCTCGTTCTCGCGCTGCTGATTTTTCTGCCCCTGCTGCGGCACCAGGTTCAGAACCTGGTCACAAGCGCACCCGAGATGTTCGACTGGATCGTGGGTACAGCGTTGCCGTGGCTTCAGACCAAGCTCGGATTTTCCACCTTTGAGCTGGATGCACAAAGCCTGACGGAGGCCTTGAAATCCTACTGGAAAGAAGTCAGTACAGCGCTCGTCGGCGTGGCTGGCACGGTCTCGCGTGGCGGGCAGGTGGTCGTTGCCTGGCTGATGAACCTGGTCCTCGTTCCGGTCGTCACTTTTTACCTGTTACGGGACTGGGACAAGCTGGTGGAGGGCATCCGTACGCTTATTCCGCGAAATATTGAACCGGTGGCCAGCAGCTTGTGCCGGCAGATCGATGACGTCCTGGGGGCCTTCATCCGGGGCCAGTTGATGGTGATGCTCGCGCTCGGTCTGGTTTACTCCTTCGGTTTGTGGGCCGTTGGCCTGGACCTCGCACTGATCATTGGAATGGCCGCCGGCCTGCTGAGTATCGTTCCCTACCTGGGCACCCTCGTCGGGGTTGTCGCAGCGCTCATCGCGGCGATATTCCAGTTCCAGGACGTGCTTCACCCGGTGCTCGCGTTGGTGGTTTTCGGCGTGGGGCAGTCGCTCGAGGGAATGGTGCTGACGCCCAAACTCGTGGGAGACCGGGTCGGGCTGCATCCCGTTGCGGTGATTTTCGCGGTGCTGGCGGGCGGTCAACTGTTCGGATTTCTGGGCATCCTGCTGGCCCTGCCGGTGGCATCAGCGCTGAACGTCCTGGTGGTGTACATGCACCAGAGATACCAGGGGAGCCGCATTTACCTGAAAGAACCCGAGACCGCAGAGGACGATTGAATGTTGTTCTCACCGCAGATTCCCCTGCAATTGGAGGCGCGGCGTCCCGATCGCTTCGAAGATTTCATCGCCGGGCCGAATGAGAATGCGCTGGCGGCGGTTCAATTGTTGCTGGATGAGCCCGGCGGCAGCCTGTTCCTGTCCGGCCCGGACGGTTCCGGCAAATCACATCTGCTGAATGCACTTTGCCATGCCGCGCGGGAGAGAGGCCTGGCGGCTTTCTACATCGCTTTGAAACGGCTGCCGGAAGAAGCAGCCGCCAGCCTGGAAGGGTTGCGGGTTCTCGACCTTGTGTGCGTAGATGACCTGGACTGCGTGGCCGGGAATCCGGTCTGGGAAAATGCCCTGTTTGCCTGCTTCAATGAAGTCCGCGCAGCCCGGGGGCGGTTACTGGTCAGCAGCAGACTTCCGCTGGCGTCGCTGGATATTGGTCTGCCGGACCTTGCTTCCCGGCTGGCCTGGGGCGTGCGTCAAAACCTGAATCTTCCCGACGACGACGGAAAACTGGAGATTCTGAAGCAGCGGGCCCGGACCTTGAGAATCGAAATACCGGAAGATGTCCAGAACTACCTGCTCAAGTACAGCAAGCGCGACATGCCTTCACTGTTGCAGGCGCTGGAATTGCTGAAAGACGCTGCGTTTGTCAGCAAGCGGAAAATTACCGTACCGCTCGCCAGGGAGGTGCTTAAAAACTGAGCCCTCACGGAGGGCTCAGTCTTCGGGAATTGATCGTTAAGGGTAAGTCTGCGCCAGTCTGACCCCGGGGTCCCCTTTATTTGAAGGTCGTGCGGTTTTCGATCACCAGTCCTTCGGGCGTGAAACGCATGCTCGAGTAGCTGCGATCCGCCATTTGCTTCATTGCCCGCGTTGCGGCTTCCCTTAGTTCCTCCGCCACGCCGGCATGCAGGGCGTAGTTGTCATCCCCGCTTTCGTGCATTCCCTGGTAGTGGCGGCCCATGCTTTCGCTGTAGTCCAGGTAAGCGGCCATGTCATAGCTGGCGGACAGGAACATGCCTTCGGTTCCAGCCTTGCGGTCGAGCCAGGCCGTCAGCCCGTTTTCTTCTCCTTCGCCCAGGGACAGGCCGATTGCATTGTCCGACATGGCGGCAAAGGCGACCAGGCCGGGCACGGGGATCAGGCTTTCAGGCAAACGGACCGGAGGTTCGCCGGGGGCAATCGCTTGCTCTGAAAGGTCCGGCAGGAACATCTGCGCCATACCGACAAACATCTGAGGTTGTTCGACATGGACCGCCATGAATCCCCGGGCATTTTCAGGAATTGAGTCGGGGTTCATTTCGATTTCGCTGAGACTGACGCGGACGCCCTGGAAATTGTTGAGGAATGGCGGCATCGGCTGATTCAGCTGCTCCAGTGCCTGAACTGCGCTGTCGTTGAGGTCCAGCAGGTGTTCGCACTGGTAAGGGGCGTCGACGATGGACGCCGCTTTTTCCCGCAGGAAATCGCGCACGGGTCCGAAACGCATTCCGAACGCAAACTCCAGGATCCGGTCGGACATCGCATCTGCCATCGGAACTTTCGATACCAGGCCAAGCAGCTGGCTTGCGAGTGTTTTTGGCGTTTCCAGCCGGTACTGCACGGCTATGGCATTTTCACTGAGCTCCTGGACGCCCATGGTCATGAGCGGGGTGTTGTCAATGATTCCGTGAATTTCTGAAACGCATACCTGTGACAATGTGGCAGGGTCGAACTCGCCGGAACCGGCCATTGCCCGGCCCGCTACCGTATCCGGGCTCATGAACTGGTCGGCCAATCTCCGGACATCCAGGATACCCGAGCCGTAGCCGGTGTAGCCGTGGGTTTTGTTCAGGTTTTTCAGCCTGGCCTGCGCATCACTGGCGGCCGGCAGTTGCAGGCCAAGAAATGCGGGCAGAAGTTCCGCTTCCGCCATGGTCGGGAAGAGGCTGATCGCCAGGTGTTCCCCGATGATCGATACGTACAGGCCGGCAGACACGCCGGCGTCGCTTTCATCGCTCAACCGCCAGAATGAAACGCCCTGGAATTCCTGCTCGGGCGCGGTGATTTGTGCATTGTCCATCACGCGGATGATGGTGTCGCGCAATGTTTGCGCGTCTGACAGCCCGAGCCGGATCACCGGAAAAGCGCCCATGCCGTAAACGACCCGCCTGGAACGCAGGTCGAAACCCATGCTTTCCAGGCCGGACCGGCTGAGTTTGCCGTCAAATTCCAGCAGCAGTGCATGGGCGAACCGGGCGCCCGGATCGTCGGAATCAACCGGATTCGCCTCCAGGGTTTGCCGGGCCGTTGTCAGTTGCGACTGCATTGTGTCGAGCACGGGCTGTAGCCGCGCAAGAAAAGTGTCGATCACTTCCTCCGGGACCGGTTCCAGGTTGGCCAGAACGTAGGGTGTGTCAGCAGGGACGTAGGTCAGCAGTTCATTGCCGGCCCCGCTTTGCGCTGCGACTTCCTTATCCTCGTCTTTACTGCAGGCTCCAAGGGTCAGCAGGGTGAACAGGGCGAGGGCAGTGAGGCAGATGTGTTTCATATCAGTTTCCGTGCGTTTTGATGTGTAAAGGTGTTATACCACAGTACAACACTAGTGACAAGTAAAATTGGTTAGTCCAGTTCAAGGACAGGCTTGTCTTGCCGCTGCAAGCCGTTCCAGCGTCCCGATATCATTCCAACCACCCCGGAATTCCTCGCCGGTGACCAGTCGGGTTTCCATGGCTGAGCGAAGCAGGGGCACGACCGAGAACCTGCCCGGCTTGCAATCCCGGAACAGGCGCGGATGATACACTCCGATCCCGCTAAATGTCAGCGGGTGGTTTCCCTGCTGCCTGATGCGCGCTTCGGTCAGGCTGAAGTCGCCGTTCAGATTGTGCTCGGGGTTCGGAACCATCACCAGGTGCGCCCAGTCGCACTTGACAGCCCGCAGCCGGGCAAACGGGTAATCCGTCCAGATGTCTCCGTTGATAACCAGGAACGGTGCTGCTCCCAGGTGCGGCAGCGCCTGGAAAATTCCACCGCCTGTTTCCAGTGCTTCCGGCGGCTCGATTGACCAATGTATCCTGACGTCCCAGCGGCTGCCGTCGCCCAGCGCTAGAGGCAGTAAATGCCCCAGGTGTCCCTGGTTGATGACGATTTCCCTGAATCCGGCGCCGGCCAGGTTTTCGAGGTGATATTCAATCAATGGCTTACCGCCGACGTCGACCAGTGGCTTGGGTAGTTCATCGGTGAGCGGACGAAGGCGTTCGCCGCGTCCTGCGGCAAGAATCATGGCGCGCATTTGTCTTGCTCCAATAATGGGAGAAATTCATCAAATTCCGGATAGCGCGGGAGCACGTCCAGCAGGTACTGGTAAAATCTGGGAATCATTTCAAGGTAACCCTGCTTGCCGTCCCGGTGCCAGAGGCGGGCGAAAATTCCGACGATTTTCAGATTTCTCTGCAGGCCCATCCAGTCGCAGCAGCGTATCCATTCTTCGAAACTGCAGTCCAGCGGAAATAGCTCGTAAACTTCGCGCATCCAGCTTTCGATCCGGTTGCGCGGCCAGGGGATGTAGCGGTCCCAAACGAGGGAAATAAAATCATAGCTGACGGGCCCGACCAGGCCATCCTGAAAATCAATGATGCCCGGGCCGCCTGCGGTGTTTAGCAGGTTGCAGGAGTGGAAGTCCTTGTGAACAAAGACTTGCGGCTGCTCCAGCGCGGATTTGATCAGTAAGCGGCAGACATGTCTCCAGTCAGCCAGTTCCTGCCCCGTCATCGGGCGCTTCCGGTGCTGTTCCAGGTACCAGGTTTTAAAGAGGTCCAATTCCCTTTCCAGGGCAGCCTCGTCGAACGACGGCAAACCGCCGGTGCTCACCCGTCGGGCCATGCCGTTGAGCACGTCAAACAGCTCCGGAAACAGGCCGTCGACGGTCTGTTCACTGATTAATTCACGGTAGAGCGTGTCGCCGAAGTCTTCCAGCAGGCCGAACCCCTGCAGCAAATCGAACGCGATGACATCGGGCGCTTTCAGGCCCGCCTGGCGCAGACGGCCGGCGATGTCGATAAACGGTGATGAGTCCTCTTGCTCCGGCGGCGCGTCCATCAGGATCACGGACCGGCCGTTGGCGGTGAAGCGGAAGTATCGGCGAAAGCTGGCGTCGCCCGAGACGGGCGCAAGGCGGACAGCTTCAAGTCCCATGGTCTGTGCGGCCCATAGGGTTGCTGCCCGTAAGCGCGGGTCGGTTTCGGCCACGGGGCCACTGAGCTGTGCTGTCATAGGTGCATTTTGCCGGAAACCCGGGGTCAGAGTAAGGGCAGCCAGGAAACCCGGAGAAACCCAGAGGCAGAGACCCCCCGGTCAGAGTAAGGGGCCAGAGTGGATATTCTGGCCCCTTACTCTGACCCCAACTACGGTGGTGAATTAAACAGTACTTATATGGTACTATATTGCCATGCTGAGAATTTCAAAATTGACGGACTACGCCATCCTGGTGATGGTTGAGTTAACCCGGGAAGGCGAGATGCTGAGCGCGCATGCGCTTGCCGAACGGATACACGTCGAAGCGCCCACTGCAAGCAAGGTATTGAAGCTGCTTGCCGGCGGCGGACTGGTTGATTCCTACCGGGGTGCGAACGGGGGATACAGGGTCAGCAGGACGGCGGCGCAGATCAGCGTGGCGGAAGTGATCGCCGCTATTGAAGGCCCCATTGCGATGACAGAATGCAGCGTAGAGGAAGGTCTTTGCAGCCAGGAAGACAATTGCGAATTGCGCAGCAACTGGCAGCGTATCAGCCTGGCGGTGGCGCAGGCGCTGCGGAACGTCAGCCTGGCGGAGATGTCAGCCCCCGTGGGCCGAAAGTCCAACCCCTTACTTATCACAACCCTGAATGCGGGTTGAGCCGGGATAAAACCTGTGAATTCGACATTTAACCAGGACTCTAGTACATGACCAGCGAAAACAGTACTCCAGACCAGACTTCTGTTGATCATTTCGTTCAGCAGAAATACCGTCATGGATTCGTTACCGATATCGAGTCGGAAACGGTTCCGCCGGGCCTGAACGAAGACACCGTGCGCTGGATATCCGCCCGCAAAGGCGAACCGGAATGGCTGCTGGAGTGGCGCCTGGAAGCCTATCGCCGCTGGCTCGGGATGACTCCCCCGGACTGGGCGCACCTGAAAATCGATCCGATTGATTTCCAGGCCATTTCCTATTTCTCCGCCCCGAAGTCCGACAAGGACCGTC
>JAHEFT010000036.1 GCA_024640025.1 Chromatiales bacterium | reverse complement strand
TCAAGGCCTCTTTTCCAGGGTCGTTTAACAACCCGATTTTGTCTCTGTGCTGCCCGGCTTCGGCCAGGTTCCAGCGATGATTCCGGTGGGCGGCGGGGTGGTCGAAATCCTGCATGGCCAGGTGGTACTCAGCCAGTACTATCCCCACATTTTTCGTCAAATTTACTGATATATCAGTAAGATATTCCATTATATCACCATCTATAAAACTCAGTAACCGTAACCTGTATAGATCATTTATATGTATTTTTATTCCGGTTTCTATATTCCCGAATTTATTTTTTACTATTTCCGGTAACTGCAAGGAAAAACCTGCCAAGATCGCGTGCTCCATGGCTTCAAATTCCATTTCGACCACTTCCGGCGGCATGTCATCACCGACGATTTTGGCGACGTACAATTCGCCCTCTTTCGTGGTCAGCCGGAAGTTCAGGTTTTCGCCAGCCAGGCGCTCCAGGCTTCCTTCAAGGCAGTAGTTGTCCGCCAGGCACTTCAGGACTTTTTTTTCTATTGGGTCAGCGTTCATGAAATTCTTCCTTCGGATCCCCATTATCTGCAATTTGACGTCCATACGTGCGAATTTTGACCTCGTGAAACGGCCCAGATTCGGATTTCTCAATTTCCCTGACATATGGGCAGGCTAAGGAATTGCGTGCAAAAGCCGGCTTTTTGAGACTAGAATAGCCGCTACCAAGGGAAACAGGGCTCATGACAGGAACAAAAAAAAGAACCCTGAAGATAATAGGACTGGCCTGCCTGTGCCTACACGCCAGCGTTGCTCGCCCCGCACCCTTAGAGCAACAATCTGCTGAACAGGAGCTGGCCACAAAATTCGCGGCCTTTTTCACCGCCCAGATCACATCCGCCGATATCACCGGCGCGGCTTTTGTCGTTGCAACCTCTGCAGGCACCGTTCGCATCGGCACCGAGGGATTTACCGACACCAGCCACAGGCATCCCATCGACGAGAACACTGCGTTCCGGATCGCTTCCGTTTCCAAGACTTTCGCCGCCAGCCTGACGGGCATGCTGGTTGAGGAAGGCGCCTTCAGCTGGGATGATTCGGTGACTGCGTATGTTCCGGGGTTCCATATCAACGGTGATGCGGGAAAGGTGAAAATTCGGCATGTTCTGGGACAAAGCACCGGCCTGATGCCGCACGCTTATGACAACCTGATTGAAGAAGGCGTTTCGATGGAGCGCATACAGGACCAGTACCGCAACCTGGCCTATATATGCCCGCCGGGAGAGTGCTACTCCTACCAAAACAGTATTTTCAGCCTGATTCAGCCAGTGATTGAGGGCACAACCCGGCAGTCCTATTCCGACCTGATGCAGAAAAAAATATTTCAACCCCTGGAGATGGAAACCGCTTCAGTCGGCTACGACTCCTTCATCAACAACCCGAATCACGCCAGCCCTCATGTAAAAAGCCATGACCGCTGGAAGACGGTCGAGGTAAAACCCAACTACTATCGCGCGGCGCCGGCTGCGGGCGTCAACGCCAGCGCAAAAGATATGGGTAAATGGCTTACAGCCCAGATGGGCGGTTACCCAGCGGTGCTGGATCCCGCGCTGGTGGAAACGCTGACCCGCCCGCGCGTAAAGACCGTCCGTGACACACGCCGCAAGTTCTGGAGAGAGATGCTTTCAGATGCACATTACGGGCTTGGTTGGCGGGTGTACCAGTTGGGAGCGCATGAGATCGTGTATCACAGCGGCTGGGTTTCCGGGTACCGGGCCGACATCGCCTGGTCGGAAGAACACCGGATTGGCATCGCTATCCTGATGAACGCTGAGGACAACAGCATCAGCGAACTGACCACTACGTTCTGGCAGATGGCATTCGACATGCTGGAACCCGCCGCATCAAACCACAACAGGGCTCTGGTCGCCGCGAGCCTGCCGGTTACACCCTGACCAGGACAGGGGGCTCGACCGGCCCGAGACGGGACCAATCGTCGAAACACCGGCTTAGCACCTGGTAGTCTTCATCGTTATCGACATCCAGGCTGAGACCGCCATAAGGGGTGATGACAATACGGACCGGGCCGCCCAGCACGTCCCCGCAGGACTTTTCAGCATCCACGGTTTTATTGTGAGATCTCAACCAGCGGTAGAGACGGCCCTGTTTTCCCGATACGGCCAGCGTCGCCTGCAAGCGCAAGGTGATCCAGGCGGCGCGCCACCCGCCATGTTGGCTGAGAAACTTCCAGGCCAGGTTGATCACGTTTTTCAATTTCTCGGCCTTGCGGTGGGAGAAACCCGTTTGCAGGAATTTATTGTTGGATAATTTACGCGGACGGCCGACATAGATATTGGCCAGGCGCAGACGGCAGTCGCTGAAATTGACATAGGGCCTCTGAATACCTTCCTTTCCAGCTGCAGAATAGAACTGCCTCAAGGAGGATTCGTCGGCAACGCCCGCCAGCATCCCGTATTTGACCGACGACCTGTCGTCTTCCCGCGCACAGCGGTGCACAAAATCATCCACCGCGGCCGGCGTGATCAGGGGCAGATCAGATGAGATGAACAGCAGGGGCCGCAGGGGATCATCCCTGCCGGTCCGATCCCGGAAAAGTGCTTCCGAGGCATTTATCGCAGCCCAGGCATTGGACAACATCTGGCCGGCCTGGTCAACGATGATGACCTGGTCCGGCAAATCCGAAAGGGCTTCACGCAGCCGTTCGGCCGGGCCAACCACCAGGATGTTGCCGATTGTCGAAGCTTTCAGCAGAGCCTCGACCACGCGATGCACCAGGATCTCGCCACCCAATTCCAGAAAAGCTTTGTTCTGGCCCTCGATCATGCGCCGAGGATTCGAATCCGTGCCAGCCAGCACAACTGCGTCGAGCGGATCCGGATAAACAGGGCTGAGCGAGGAATTCATACCGCAAAAATGCCACCTCTCGCGCCCGGTTTCAACAGAAAATTACTCAGGGCGCAGGCGCCATACTTCCCCGTTGTCGCTGCCGAGATACACCAGTCCTTCGCTATCCACGGCGATTGAACGGATCCGGCCCAGCAACCGTTGACATAAGCGCTCCTCGGCGACTATTTCTCCATCCCGCATAACCAGGCGATTCAGATGCATTCCGGCCATGGCGCCGATCAGAAAGTTTCCTTTCCAGGCAGGAAACGCGGCGCCCTCGTAAATAACGAGGTCGCTGGGTGCAATGGAGGGCACATAAACCCACGCCGGAATTTCCATGCCTTCCTGCCAGGGAATACCCATGCCGATGGGACCGCCATCGTACTGGAACCCGTAGGAAACGACAGGCCAACCGTAATTGGCGCCCTTCTTGACCAGATTCAGTTCGTCACCTCCCCGCGGCCCATGCTCATGCATCCACAAGTCACCGGTTTCAGGATGCACGTACAGCCCTTGCGGATCGCGGTGGCCATAGCTCCAGATTTCCGGCCTGGGCCTGGGTTCCCCCTCCTCTTCCTGGCCGACAAATGGATTTTCCTCCGGTACCGAACCGTCATCGTTCAACCGAACGACGGTACCGGCATGGTTTTCGTTTTCCTGAGCCCTGGGCGGATGCTGCCGGTCTCCAATCGAGACAAACACGTCGCCATCGACGAACTGGATCCGGGCGGCAAAATGATAGGCGGTCTCCGCGTATGCATCCGCGGTAAAAATACGTTCGATGTCGACCGCCTTGCTGCCTTCAAGGCGGAACCGGTCCAGCACGACTGTGCTGTACGATTCTTCACCCTCTGAGTAGGTGATATAAATCCAGCCGTTCTTTTCGTAATCCGGATGAAGCTCTACGTCATGAACGCCGGCGGCGCTGAACACGACCAGTTTCGGCAAGCCACTGATATCGGTTTTTTCACCCGTGCCAAAATCCGCCAGCGTGACGACGCCGCGGTCTCGTTGCAGCACCAGAGCTTTTCCTTCCGGCAGGAATTCGATCGCGACCGGTTCGGACAATTGATCCAGTACCCGCTCTGCGACGATGTTTCCATCCAGGCTCGGAAAAACATGCCGAATCGTTTCACTCCGCGCCTCAGCGGCAAACAGGCCGGGGGAAGCAAGCATCACCAGCAGCAGAAAAAAGCACCAGTATCGGGCGGGACCGGACATCATTGTTCTCCTTATTTGGGCGGCATTGGGATTAATCGAATGCCAGAGTATAGGAAAAATGCCGGTCAGTGCGAGATCTTCCGGAATAAATCTTCAACCTGATCCCAATCGCCCGGACTGCACGACCGGGAGAACCCAGTAAATAACATCCGGCGTCGGGAAGGCCTCCTTCAATTTTTGCAAGGTCTGCTCCAGCAGGCCGGAATCGAGCACAATTTCAAACTGAATACGGTCACGCCGCCCTGCCACCTGTTCGGCAATACTCATGGCCCCAACCCGGCCGTGGCCGCGAATGGGATAGGACTGGTAGCCCCTGATTTCAGGGTCCGCCAGTAACAGATCGACGATATCCTCCTCAAGTCCAGGAGGGATGTTCAGCCGCAAAAGGTAATCACTACTCACTGGATTCACCTCGAAAAACGCCGGTACAGCACCGGGAGAATAAACAACGTCAGGGCCGTGCTGGTGACCAGCCCGCCGATCACGACGATGGCCAGCGGTTTCTGAATTTCAGAACCGGGGCCGCTGACAAACAACAGGGGAACCAGTCCAAGCGCCGCAATCGATGCGGTCATCATCACGGGCCGTAAACGCCTTTCTGAACCCAGGCGAACGACTTCATCAACACTCAGCCCGCGGTTCCCCAGCTGATTGAAGTAGCTGACCATGACCACGCCATTCAAGACGGCAATGCCCATCAGGGCAATGAATCCAACGGAGGCCGGTACCGAAAGGTATTCGCCGGATAACGCCAGCGCCAGCACTCCGCCGATCAGGGCCAGGGGCACGTTGGCCAGCACCAGGCCGGCCTGGAGTACCGAACGGAACGTTGAGAACAGCAGGAGGAAAATCAATACCAGGGCCACCGGGACGACCATCATCAGGCGCTGTGCGGCACGTTGCTGATTTTCAAACTGTCCGCCCCATTCCATGTGAAACCCGGACGGAAGTGTTACCGCTTCACGAATGGTCGCCTGCGCCTCCTCGACGAAACCGACCAGGTCGCGACCCTTGACGTTTGCCATGACCACGACGAAGCGACGGCCTTTCTCACGCTTCACGGCGACCGGTCCTTCCACCCGTTCTATCTGCATCAGGCTGGACAGGGGTACATGCCCCCCACCCGGCAAGTTGACCAGTTCAGCGCCGAATTTGTCCAGCGGGTCGCCATCCGCCTGTGCATAACGCAACACGATCGGCACGCGGGCCGAACCTTCGATCACGGTGCCCGCCGGTAGTCCCTCCACCATTACTTTCACGTGGTCCAGCAACTGTTCCAGGTTAACGCCATAGCGGCCGATCATATCCCGTTGGGGGCGCAACACGATGTACTGCATGCCTTCGTTGACCGTGGTGAGCACATCCGTGCTGCCCTCGATGCCTTCCATGACCTGCGCTACTTGCCCCGCCAACAGGTTTAGCGCCTCCAGGTCCTGGCCGAAAATCTTGACGGCCAGGTCGCCGCGCGACCCTGTCAGCATCTCGGAAACACGCATATCGATCGGCATGGTAAAGCCGTAGTTGATGCCCTTGAATTGATCCAGTATCACGCGAATGGCATCCTCCAGTTCATCCTTGCTCTCCATCCGCCACTCTTCCACCGGCTTCAACTCGAGAAACATATCGGTTTCATTCAGCCCCATGGGATCCATCCCGAGTTCATCCGAACCAGTCCGGGCCACGATCCGGCGAATTTCCGGAACCTGTTCCAACAACGCTTTTTCAACAGCCTGGTCCAGGCGGATCGAGGTCTCCAGGTTGATCGATGGCAGCTTTTCAAGCTGGATGATCATATCGCCCTCATCCATCGTGGGCATGAAGGTCTTGCCAATGAAGGGAAAGGCCGCCAGGGCCAGGATCAGCAGGATGCCGGCCGGGAGCAGCACCAGCCACTCGCGCCGCAGCGCCTGGTTCAGCATGGGCCGGTACCAGGCCGCAAGCTTACGGGGCAGCCAGGGTTCCGCGTGAGTGCCCGAGGTAATCAGGAACGAAGCCAGGACCGGAATGACGGTCAGGGAGAGAAGCAACGATCCGGCCAGGGCATAGACAATGGTCAACGCCACGGGGCGGAACAGTTTGCCTTCCAGGCCCTGCAGGGACAGCAACGGCAGGAACACCAGGATAATGATCAGGATACCCGATGTAACAGGCACCACCACATCTTTGACCGCGCGGTAAATGATATGAAGCCGAGGAAGAGTATCCTTCCGGGTCGTGGACAGGCGGGTGACGATGTTCTCCACCACGACCACGGCAGCGTCAACCAACAGGCCGATGGCGATGGCAAGACCGCCCAGGCTCATCAGGTTGGCGGACAGGCCGGTCAGTTTCATGGCGATGAATGTCGCCAGGGCCGACAACGGCAAAATCAGCGCAACCGTCAGTGCTGAGCGGACATTGCCGAGGAACAGGCCCAGCAGGATCAAAACCAGCACCACCGCCTCGACCAGCGCTTTTGACACCGTCGCCACTGCGCGGTTGACCAGGTGACTGCGGTTGTAAAACACGCTGATCGACACGTGTTCCGGCAAAGCCTGCCGGACTTCATCCAGTTTCTTCTCGATACCCGTGATCACATCGCGGGCGTTGGAGCCGCGCAGGCTGACAACCAGGCCTTCCACCACTTCGCCGGCGCCGTTTTCAGTCACCGCGCCGTAACGCTCCAGGCTGCCGAGCACCACGTCCGCCACCATTCCCACAGTGACCAGTTTGCCGTCGCGGAAAACAACCGGGGTGGCTTCGATCGCGTTGATATTTTCCAGGGCGCCCTCCGATCGCACCAGCAAGCTCTCTTCCCCGCGGCCCAGGCGGCCGGCGCCGTCGTTCTGGTTGTTCAACTCCAGCGCCTCAACGAGGTCACCGGTGGTGACATCCAGCGCCAGCATGGCGTCGGAACGGGGCTGGATGCTGTAGGTTTTGACCAGGCCGCCCAGCGCATTGACGTCGGCCACGCCGGGCACCGTGCGCAACGCCGGCCGTATCACCCAATCGAGCAGGTAACGCCTTTCGGCCAGGGATAACTCGGGACTGTCGACGGTGAACATGTACATCTCGCCGAGGGGCGTGCTCATCGGCGCCAATCCACCGCTGATGCCCGGAGGCAGTGAATCCTGCACCGCGACCAGCCGTTCAGCCACCTGCTGCCGTGCCCAGTAGATGTCCGTGCCCTCCTCGAAATCAACCGTGATGTCGGTCAAGGCATACTTGGCGACGGAGCGCAGCATGGTTTGGCGTTGCACGCCAAGCAGCTCAACCTCGACCAGGCGCGTAATGCGTGACTCGACCTCCTCCGGGGTCATGCCTGGCGCCTTCAGGATAATCTTCACCTGGGTTGGAGAGATGTCCGGAAAGGCATCGATGGGAATCGTGTTGAATGCCCACCAGCCTGCCGGTATCAGCAGGGCGACCAACAGCAACATCAGCAGACGCTGGGTCAGGGAAAACCGGACCAGGCCCTCCAGCGACATCAGCCGTCCCCTCCGCCCATACCGACGCTCATCCCTTTCAGGACAGCCGTGCCGCTGACAACGACCCGTTCACCCGGGGCCAGTCCGTCGAGCACAATCCACGCGCCGCTGCCGGTGCTTCGCACATCAACCGTGCGCTTTTCAAAACCACCGTCGATCTGCACAAAAACGACATCGAGGCCGTCGAGTTTCACCACTGCCCCGGTGGGGACCATCAGCAGGCTGGCGCCGGACTGAACGCTCCAGCGGGTCAATTGGCCCGGCTTGAGCTCAGCCATCAAAACAGGCTCGGCACGCACCAGGACGGTCTGTGACTGCGGATCGATTACGTTTGAGACCAGCACCATAACGGCTTCGGTGTCCGTATCCTGCATGGACAGCTTCATGCCCTCGGAAAGATGGGCAGCTGCCGCGCTCGAGAGCATTCCTTCCAGGATCAAGCGGTCCGGCTCGCCCAGCCTGGCCAGCAACTCTGAACCCTCGAGATGGTCACCCAACATGGCGGGGCGTTCCAGGACTATGGCATCGACCGGCGCCCGCATCACGATATCCGGGCTGATCTGCATGCTCCGGGTCAATTGCTCGAGGTCCTGCTGGCTGAATCCAGCCAGGGTTAACTGGGCCTGGAGTCCGGCAAAATCTGCTTTTGCCATTGCATAAGCGTACTCAGTCTCCTGCCAGCGTCGGCTCGAAACCGAGCCTGCGTCACTGAGTTTTTTATCCCGCATCCAGGCCGCTTCCTGCAGATTCAATTCAGCGCTGGCCTTAAGGTAATCCTTCTGCAACGCAACGACTTCGGAACTTCGAACCGTCATCAGCGGGTCGCCGGTTACGACCCGCTCACCCGCCTGCACCCAGACCCGGTGCAGAATGCCCGGGAAAGGCGTCTTGATAGCCCATTCGCCATCCGGTGAAAATCCGACCCGCAGGGTGAGTTCGCCGGTACTGCCCGTTGTCACCGGTTCCACCGCCTGCACTTCTACTCCCAGCAGTTCCTGCTCAGCCTCGCTCATTGCCAGTAATTGAGCGAAAACCACCGGACTCCACACCGCAACCAGGCCAAGTAAGCCAGCACTCAAAAATCGTCTGCAATTCATAGTATTTCTCCGGCAGCCTGGTTGTACGAGGCGATCGCAGCCTCTTTCTGGATCAATAGCAACTCGTGGGAGCGCTGGATTTTTTTCAATTCCGAAAGACGCCGAAGCCATTCACGAACACCGAACTCTCCCAACTCAAACGCGAGTTTGTCGAGCCGGTGCCGTTCGTCGGCCGCTTCGACCATCGCGTTGGAGTTTTCCAGTTGCATACCGGTCAGTTTGAGCCGGTGGCGTGCTTCGTGAAGTTGCAGGTCAAGCAATCGCCGGGTTTCGAGCAATTCGGCTTCTGCCACGGCCAGTCCTTCATTCGCCCTGGCGATCTCCGGCCCGCGTCGCGGTGAATTGCCAATGGGGACGGCCAGGCCAAGACCCAGTGCATTCACGTCCGGACTGGCGCGTTCGCTGCCATATCCTCGCCAGAAAACCTGCACCGAGGGCCTGGTCGAATTTCCCTGGCGGACAACTTCTGTCGAGGCCGCCTGTTCAGACAGCCGGTCCAGCGCGAATTGAAGTGCCGGGTGGCTCTCGTCAATTCCCTCTTCGCTGCTGAGAGTCTCTGATATATCAGATGGAATGACCCCTAGTCCGGTAAAAGCCCGGTATTCCCGCACGGCGTCCTGGAGCCCGGCTTCCAGCGACATCGTTTCAGCTTTCCAGATCGCGAATTCCTGCATGGCGACCAATTGATCGGCCCGTGCAAAATCGCCTGCCTCGGTAAAAAGTGTGACCTGCTCGAGCACAGCAGACAGGTTTCGTTCCTGCTCCAACGCCAGTTCCCACTGGCGCCTGGCCGACGTAATCTCCCACAGTTGCTTTCTCAACACGCCGCTAACACGCCAGCGAAACTCCATTTCACGTGAGGAGTTGGCGCTGGACGCGGCCTCCCCAAGCTGTACTTGTGCTCTCTTTTCCCCGGGAAGCCAGAGCGGAAGTGATAGCGCAATTTCGTTTTCGAAAGCGCCGATGTCATCAAACTGGCGGTCGCTCAGGTGAAATCCAGCTATTTCGGGCGCCTCGGGAAACCAGTGCCTGCCGTATTTCACCTCGGCTTGAGCGGTTCCCTGGCTGGCTTTGAGCACCCCTGCCCGGGGTTGACGCGCCACGGTTTTTTCGAGCAGTACAGACAAAGTGAGCTTACTGTCTATGTGAAGGGTGGCTTCCTCGTGCTCTTCCATTGCCGGACAGATTCCTGGAACCAGCAGACCAGCCAAAGACAACAGGCAGCCTAGCCTCGAAAGCCGGGAAATATGACTCACGTTCTATCCCTCCCGTTTGCTGAAGTTGTTGCCATTCGACGGCCCTGAACCGGGTAAATCCGGGGCTTTAGCCGACTTGGGCCGGCACCGGAATCCGGCATATGTCCTGAACGCCGGGCATGGTATGTTTGCCGCACGCCGATAACTGATAAGTACGCTACGGACGCGCGGTTTTAAATGCTTTAAATCAAAGAGTTGCTCATTATGGTTTTTCTGCCTGTCGTGATTGGCGAAAACCTGATTGACATCGTCTTCGACTGCCGCGAAGACGCCGGCCTGGTTTATCGAGGATATCCTTTGGCAGGCCCGCGCTCCTTGATATGCGCCTTCACATCGAAATAAATTTTCAAACCTATTACAAGGACCAGCACCGGCCCGGATTGTCCCAGCGCCATCGACAGGCCGCCACCCAGGATCAGCACGAACTGCATGAAGATAATTCTGCTGTAGGGCTCGGACATCTGACTGCTGACCGTGCGAGTCCGGTATTCACCACGGCCGATGAAATTACTGAAGAAGGAATAACCGTGGCTCACAAACAACGCCGCCAGCGCGGGCCACAGACCCACAAACAGCCGGGCGACATCCGCCAGGTCTCCGCCCGGGTCGTTCATACCCTGCAGGCCCTTGACGAAAATCGTATAGATGAAAAGAAAGTGGATCGCCATGAAACCGCCGAAGTGCCCGGCGAAAAACGGGGCGGCAAACAATGCCCCCCAGCGGGCAATCACGATGATTTTACCGATATTGAACAAGCCGATCACGGCGCTTTCCGCCCAGTAAAGCACCAGCACATCGCTCAGGTTCCAGTCCAGGAAAAGGGTACCCGCCACCGGGACCAGGTTGGCAATGATCAGGGCCAGGGTTGAGGCGGACACCAGAGTAACCGGTTCCTGATTTACTTCAGTTTCCTCATCCGCTGCCAGCGAAACGGCCTGGACTTCTTCTTCCCAGGGTTCATCGGTTTCCCCGGGAAGGGCGTCTCCCCGGCGAACCGACATTCCACTGCCCATGTGAATGCCGGCCCTGACCTCCGCCAACTCCTCCCCGCTCACTTCCGATCCGAACGAGACCGTGTTGGCGCCGTAGTCAAACACGAGATGTTTTCGCCGCCAGGATGACCCGGATTTTCTCGGCGGATCCTCGAGGCGGAGGTTCCTCATTTTCGAGACGTCATACACGGCGATCAGGCCAATAAAAGGCAGCCCAATGGCAACTTCAACTATTCCTGGACGAATATTGAGAGTTTCCCGGCCAAACAGCATCAACACCAGGATGCCGGTCATGATGAGCGGCGCCATCGACCAGCCCAGCAACCAGGCGCTCAGAAAAACCGCTCCCACCAGGTCGAACAGGGAATCGAACCGGCTCCATTCACCGCTGGCCTGGCTAAACGTGGTCACCGCAGGAACCAGGAAAATGATGTCCATCACCACGAGGACGGTTATCGCAATCCAGGAACGCCGGAACCGCCAGACGCGCCGGTAACCGTCCTGGCCGCTTCCGGGCTTAATACCAATTCTGAATCCCGGTTTGAGTCCTTTCCTGATCATGCATCCATTATAATGAACTGAGCACCAATGCCACTGCATCGCAGGGGAATGGGCCGTGACTCCCGCGGAGAATAAGCGTTTGAAGACAGTCAGCAAATCCCGGTTATTGCAGGAACTGCAGAAATCCGTCCCGGGAAAAATCCTGCTGGACTCGAATGAGGCCATGCGTCCTTTCGAGTGCGACGGCCTTTCGGTGTACCGGAAACTGCCACTGCTCGTTGCCCTGCCGGAAGACACGAACCAGGTCCGGGACATTCTCAGGACCTGCAGCCGGCTGGGCGTACCCGTGGTAACCCGGGGTGCCGGCACGGGTCTTTCAGGCGGTGCGCTGCCCATCGAGTCCGGCCTGCTGCTGGTGCTGACCCGGCTGAACCGCATTCTCGCCATCGATCCGCTGAACCGCACTGCCAGACTGCAACCCGGTGTCCGCAACCTGGCCATCAGCGAGGCTACAGCGATGCACGGGCTGTATTATGCGCCGGACCCGTCCTCCCAGATTGCCTGCAGCATCGGCGGAAATGTGGCCGAAAATTCGGGCGGGGTGCATTGCCTCAAGTACGGTCTGACCGTGCACAATGTTTTGGAAGTCAGGCTGTTGACGATCGAAGGAGAGGAACTGATCCTGGGTGGCGAATCCCTGGACTCACCCGGTTTTGACCTGCTGGCCGTCGTGAACGGGTCGGAAGGCATGCTCGGCGTGATTACGGAAGTCGTGGTGCGGCTGCTGCCCATCCCGGAAACCGCACAGGTCGTGCTGGCCGGTTTCGACAGTGTCGGGCGTGCCGCTGCAACGGTCGGCGCCATCATCGGCGCAGGGATCATTCCGGCCGGCCTCGAAATGATGGACCGCATGTCCGTCGAAGCCGTTGAAGCTTTCATTTCACCCGGTTACCCGCGCGAAGCCGAAGCGGTTCTTTTATGCGAACTGGATGGCGGCAAAGCCGAAGTGGCTGAACAGATGGAAGCCGTGATGGCCATCCTGAATGACCAGGGAGCCACCTCTGTTTCTGTCTCCGCAAACGAAGCCGAGCGCTTGCGCTTGTGGCAAGGACGAAAAAACGCCTTTCCCGCCGTCGGCCGGATCCGTCCGGACTACTATTGCATGGACGGCACCATTCCGCGCCGCGAATTGCCGCGGGTTCTCGCCGACATCTCGGCAGCGTCGCAGCGTTGCGGTTTGCCGGTGGCCAATGTCTTCCACGCCGGCGATGGCAACCTGCACCCGCTGATCCTGTATGACGCGAACCGGGAGGGCGAACTGGATCAGGCCGAACGTCTTGGCGCCGAAATCCTGCGTATGTGTATTGAAGCGGGCGGCACCGTGACCGGCGAGCACGGCGTCGGAATGGAAAAGATCGACTCCATGTGTGAACAGTTCACCAGCGCCGAACTGGATCAGTTTCATGCATTGAAAAAGGCGTTCGACCCGCCCGGGTTACTCAACCCGGGAAAGGCAGTGCCCACACTGCATCGCTGCGCTGAACTCGGTGCAATGCACGTGCACGGTGGAAGGCTTCCTTTCCCTGAACTGCCGAGGTTCTGATTGATGGACCGGCAGGACTTCATCGTGGAAGCCGTCAAAGACGCGATCGAACTGCGCCAGCCGGTCGACATTCAGGGTGGAAACAGCAAGGCGTTTTACGGCTACCCCGCAACAGCAGAATTGCTGGATGTCTCCGGGCACAGCGGAATTGTCGAATACGATCCCGGTGAGCTTGTCATTACCTGCCGTGCCGGCAGCCGGCTGTCTGACATCCAGGCCACGTTGCGGGAAAACGGACAACACCTTCCATTTGAGCCGCCGGGCTTCGGCGAAGCGGCCACGATCGGGGGTACCGTGGCTTGCGGATTCTCGGGCCCGCGGCGCCCATGGGCAGGCAGCCTGCGCGACTATCTGCTGGGTGTGAAAATGGTGAGCGGCCTGGGCGAGGTTATGCAGTTCGGCGGCCGGGTGATGAAAAACGTGGCCGGCTACGATATTTCACGCCTGACAGCGGGTTCGATGGGCACGCTTGGAGTTCTGCTGGAGACCTCGTTCAAGGTGCTGCCCCTGCCGGCTGTCGAGCTGACGCTGGATTTCGAATGCAGCCAGCCGGAAGCCATCCAGCGTGTGAACCAGTGGTCAGGCCAGCCACTGCCGCTTTCCGGTGCTTGCTGGTGGCAAGGAAAGCTGCAAATTCGCCTTTCCGGGGCTGCCACTGAAGTCCGGCGGGCAGCACAACGCCTGCAAGCCGGCAAGGTACGCGAAGACCCGGAAACCTGGCGGGATTTGCGCGAACAACGATCGGATTTTTTTGCCGGTTCCGTTGACCTGTGGCGCCTGTCACTCCCGCCGGCGTCCGGACCACTCGACCTTGCAGGCGACTGCCTGGTCGACTGGGGCGGAGCGCAGCGCTGGTATCGAACCGGTTTGCCGGCAAACGAGATCCGCGAGCGGGCCGCGAAGGCCGGCGGCCATGCCACCCTGTTCCGGGGACAATCCGCTGCGGAGCGATTTCATCCATTGCCGGCCGCCCTGCAGCAGGTTCAGGACAGGATCAAGAAAGCCATGGACCCGCATGGTGTATTCAACCCCCATCGCATGAGCCTTTACTGGTAATGCAGACTTTCCTGAGCGAAGCATTCAAGGAAACGCCCGAGGGCCGCGAGGCTGAAGAAATTCTTCGCTCATGTGTCCATTGCGGATTCTGTAACGCAACCTGCCCGACTTACCAGTTGCTCGGTGACGAACGCGACGGTCCGCGGGGCCGTATTTACCTGATCAAGGAAATGCTGGAAAACAATGCTGCCAGCCATGAAACCCAGGTGCACCTGGACCGCTGCCTGACCTGCAGGGCCTGCGAAACGACCTGCCCTTCCGGCGTTCAGTACAACCGCCTGCTCGAGATCGGGCGCGCCGCCGTGGAGGCCAACATCGACCGGCCAATCATTGAGCGGGTTCAGCGTGAAGCCCTGCTTCGTACCGTGCCGGAACCCGGACGCTTCCGCGCCCTGTTGACGTTCGCCAAAGCCGCACGACCGTTGCTGCCGGCAGGGCGGCAAAAAGTCATTCCCGTTCCGGAGCCGGAAGGACCGGCCTGGCCGTCCGAGCATCACGCGCGCAAGGTTTTACTGCTCCAGGGCTGCGTTCAATCCGTGGTGGCGCCGCGTATTAACCTGGCCGCCGCCCGTGTCCTGAACGGCCTGGGTGTGCAGGCATTGCCGGCCAATGGCTGCTGCGGCGCCCTCAGTCATCACCTGTCTCGGGAAGAACGAACCCTGGCCACCATCCGGAAAAACATCGACGCCTGGTGGCCGCTTATCGAGGCGGGGGCAGAGGCGCTGGTGCTGACCGCCAGCGGCTGTGCACCGACCGTCATGGATTATGGCCGTATTCTTCGAAACGATCCGGGATACGCAGCCAGGGCTGAAAAAATAGCATCCATGGCGCAGGACATCTCGGTTTTCCTTGAACGCGAGAACCTCGAGTCGCTGGAATGCCCGTCCAGCACAGCCGTCATCGCTTACCACTCCCCGTGTACGCTGCAACACGGCCTCAAACGCGCCGGCAGAGTCGAGTCTCTTCTGTCCCGGCTGGGTTTCAGCCTGGCACCGGTGCAGGACACCCACCTGTGTTGCGGCTCGGCAGGCAGCTACTCGATCCTCCAAAAGGAACTGTCACAACAGCTGCTGGAACGGAAACTGGCCTGCCTGGAAAAAGAAAAACCCGCGCTGATCGCAACCGCGAACATTGGCTGCCTGATGCACCTGCAAAGCCATACTGAACTGCCGGTCAAACACTGGATAGAATTGCTGGGCTACCAGCGAAAATCCTCGGTGTCTTCGGATTCGCGCCGCCAGAACTGTCTTGCCCCCTTGCCGCCGTAAAAAATTTCCAGTCTCAGCCGGATACCAGGATTGAATTTGTAGTCGTACTCATTCTCGAACGAAATCTGCGGAACAATTTCGTAGTAAAGCCAGTGGCGCTTTGTTCGTTTCCGGTAGCGTACTGAGACCACATACTTGTCGACATGCGTATCCGGCCGCGTGTGAAACACGGTCGAAAATTCATACTGTAAACCGCTTCTTGGTGACAGGCGCTGCGTGAGGAAACTGCTGACCTGGGTGCGGTAACCCTCCTGTTCCGCCTTTTCCCCCCGCCAGCGGCCATCAAAGGTCTGGCGAAAGAAGAAAAAGTCATTGATGACCCTGTTCAAATCCACCCGGCTGTTGATCTGCCAGGCATTATTGGTCTGCCATCGCAATGTCTGTGTCAGCCGGTACGATCCCTTTTCTCCCACGGCGTGTTGGTACCTTACCCTGGGCCCGAAGAAGGCCGCGAATTCGTTGAACTTGACTCCAGCGGTGAAACTGGTATTCCAGGACTCAGACTCGGTCAGGAAAAATTGCAGGCCCACGGCGCCGTCATCCCTGTCATCATCGATCGAATTGTCGAGCCCGCCATTGTCTTCGTCAGCACCGGCCACCAGGCTGACCCTGCGACCGAGGTTGGGTAGGTTGAACCTCGCCCTGAACCGGAATCTTCCCGCAGCGCCCTGCTCCTGGCGGTAATAAAACTCGGGACGAATCCTGATCTGGCTGTATGCCGCTTCCGCTTCGTAATTGGGGTCTTCAAAAAAAGCATCCGCCCACAGGGAGGCACGTTGGACCTGGGTATCGACGTACTGGTGGTGCCTGTCGATCAGGGAGGCCTGTTCATCGGCACCCTGTTCTTCACCCGTATCCTGCCCATTTTCAGCCGCTGGAGGACTGGCCACATTCGCGGCTTCGGCGTCCTCCGGCTCCACTGCCATTACTGACGCTGCCACCAGCCACAGTACCAGCATCAGCAGCATCCTGCACCGCAAGCTGCCGGTGCAAGTGGAATTTGAATACTTACTCACTACTGCTTTTCCCTATCTCCAGAAAATCACTGCCATCAGGATGACGAGCAATGCCGCCCAGAATGTAATCGAAATGATAATCGAAAGACGCGCCTGTTTCTTCTGATGCCAGGTTCGCGGACCCACTCCCTGGGCAAAAAATACGAAATTAGCCGCAAAATTAAGACACACGACATTCACGGCGAGTAACAACAGGGCGCCCACAGCCAGCGAATACTGACCGCTGACCAACATCAGGCCAAGGGTGACAGCAGGCGGCATCAAGGCAACGGCCACCATGACACCTACCAACACACTGGATAAACCGGTGGTGATCGATAGCACAGCCGCTGCACCCGAGGCCAGCGCCAATGCCACTGAATCGAGTCCGACGTCAGTCCGGGCCAGCAACTCCGGGCTTCGGATGTCGACCGGCCATAAAAAACCGATCAGTGCCGAAAGGACGAGCGTCAGTCCGACACCCGCCAGGTTGGTTTTGACAGAACGCAGCATCAGGTGCTTTTCACCCAGCGCCGTCCCGAGCGCCAGCGAGAGATTGGGCCCGAGCAAGGGCGCAATTACCATTGCGCCGATGACAACCGCAACGTTGTTCTTGATCAGTCCTACCGCGGCAACAATGGTGGACAGGAAAACCAGGATCAGAAAATTCCGGTCCAGCCTGGAACGCTTTTCCATTTCACTCAATAGCTCTTCGCGGGATGACGCTGATCCGCTGCTGCGGGCCTTACCCTGGGTTTCAAGCTCTTCGATGACGGGCAGGGTCGCATCGACCTTTGAGACAACAATCCTGACATTCTCCGCGCTGCTCAGAAAAGACTGGAGGCCATCCAGCACCTTTTGGCTGTTTTCGGCGTCCACCAGCATATGAACAGTCTGCCGTCCGTCCTCAGACTGGGTATCTACCCAGTAATCACCGGCGTGCTGTTCCGCCAGTGACAGCACGGTCCCTACTTGTCCGGCCGGCGTGACAACGTCAATCAACCGCATCAGCTGATGATCCCACGGTTTTTGAGATCTTCGATGACCTTGTCCGCTGCCCCTGCGGGCGAAAGCGAGGCCGTGGGCAAGGTAATCTCTGCGTTCGCCGGTACTTCATAAACGTCGCTGACACCGGTGAATTGCCGGATTTCCCCCGCACGGGCTTTCTTGTAAAGACCCTTGGGATCGCGTTGTTCACAAACCTCAAGTGGTGCATCGACAAAAACTTCGATGAAGGCCTCGTCACCGACCACTTCACGGGCGGACTGCCGGTCCTGCCGGTAAGGTGAGATGAATGCGGTTATAACGATCACACCCGCGTCAGTCATCAGGGCGGCAACTTCCGCAATGCGACGAATATTTTCCTGCCGGTCTTCCATCGAAAAGCCCAGGTCGCGGTTCAGCCCGTGGCGGACGTTATCTCCGTCAAGGATATAGCAGGGCCGGCCCTGTTCGACCAACTGCTTCTCAAGTTGCTGGGCGATGGTTGATTTTCCGGAGGCGCTCAATCCGGTCAGCCAGATCGTGACGCCTTGCTGGCCCATCAGGGCACGCCGGTCGCTGGCACTGACCAGGCTTGTTGATTTGACAATGTTTTGACTGACCGGGGCGGGCTTGCGGCCGGACCTGGACACGATACGGTCCACGATCATTCCGGCGCCAATCGTAACGTTGGTCAAACGGTCAACGATGATGAAAGCACCGGTGGCGCGGTTGCGATCGTAGGGATCGAACGCAATCGGCCGATGCAGGGTGAAATGGCAACGGCCAATTTCATTTAAATTCAATGAATCAGTGATAACCTCTTCTTTATCGTGAACTTTATCGCGCTTCGTAGTATTTACATCAACTTTGTAGCGCACCTTTGAAAGCACGCCCGGAACCATGCTGCAACCGTGCTTGACCTGGTAGCTGCTTCCCTCCCGGGCCGGATTTTCATGCATCCAGACCACCATGGCCTCAAATTCATTTCCGATATGCGGCATGTTGTTTACCGGCACCAGCATATTGCCGCGTGAAACATCGATCTCGTCTTCCAGCGTCACGGTGATGGCCATCGGGGAAAAAGCCTCTTGAACCTCCCCGTCCGGCCCGTAGATTTTTCGGATCCGGGATTCCCGGCGGGAAGGCAGGCTGGCCACTGCATCACCGGTTCGCAACACGCCGGAGGCCAGCGTTCCACTGAAGCCGCGGAAATCCAGGTTCGGATGTAATACGTACTGGACCGGCAGGCGCATGTCGATCAGGTTACGGTCGGTGGAAATATTCAGGCTTTCCAGGTGGTGCAGAAAAGTCGGGCCGTCGTACCAGGCAAGGTTTCGGCTGTGCTCCACCACGTTGTCTCCGCGCAGGGCGGACATCGGTATGAAGTGGATATCGGAAAAATTCAGGCGCGCGACGAAAGAGTTGTAGTCATGCATGATTGCGTCGTATTTTTCTTCCGACCAGCCCACCAGGTCCATTTTATTGACAGCCACCACCACGTGCTTGATGCCCAGCAGGGAGCAGATAAAGCTGTGTCGCCTGGTCTGGGAAATAACCCCGTAACGCGCGTCTATCAGGATCACTGCCAGGTCGCAGTTGGAGGCGCCGGTCGCCATGTTGCGGGTGTATTGCTCGTGGCCCGGGCAGTCGGCGATGATGAACTTGCGTTTATCGGTTGAAAAATAACGGTAGGCCACATCGATCGTGATGCCTTGTTCACGTTCCGCCTTGAGGCCATCGGTCAACAGGGCCGGGTCAAATCCGTCGTCGGTCGTGCCCCAGACTTTTGAATCCTTCGCCAGTTTTTCCAACTGGTCTTCATAGATCATATGGCTGTCGTACAGAAGCCGGCCGATCAGCGTCGATTTGCCGTCATCCACGGAGCCGCAGGTCAACAGGCGCAACAGGTCCTTGTTTTCATGCCGCTTCAGGTATTCGCTGATGTCCGAGCGGATCAGGCTCTCTTCCTGGATGTCGTACCTGGAATCACTCATCAGAAATAGCCATCCTTTTTCTTGTCTTCCATGGAAGAGTTGTCACCGTCGATCACCCGCCCCTGGCGTTCCGATGTCGTGGTCAACAACATTTCCTGCACGATCTCCTCGAGGGTTTCCGCATTCGACTCGATGGCTCCGGTCAGCGGGTAACAGCCCAGCGTGCGGAACCGCACTTTTTTCATCGCGGGCTGTTCGCCCGGTTCCAACGGCATGCGGTCGTCGTCGACCATGATCAGTATGCCGTCGCGTTTAACGACCGGGCGCTCAGCGGCGAAATAAAGCGGCACGATCGGAATCTCCTCGCGCAACAGGTAAAGCCAGATATCGAGTTCCGTCCAGTTGGAAAGCGGGAACACCCGAATCGACTCCCCCTTGTTGATTTTCGCGTTGTAGAGGTTCCACAATTCGGGGCGCTGGCTTTTCGGGTCCCACTGGTGGAATTCGTTGCGGAAACTGTAAACCCGCTCCTTGGCGCGGCTTTTTTCCTCGTCGCGGCGGGCGCCGCCGAACGCGGCGTCGAAACCATAATGATCCAGCGCTTGCTTGAGCCCCTCTGTCTTCATGATTTGCGTATGTTTTTCAGAACCATGCGAGAACGGACTCACGCTGTCTCTGCCCTCCGGATTGATCCAGACTTTGATCTCGACCTGGTACTTTTCAGCCATCAGCCGGCGGAAATGGTACATCTCCCTGAATTTCCATTGGGTGTCCACGTGCATCAGCGGAAAAGGAATTCTGCCCGGTGCAAACGCTTTGTGCGCGAGGTGCAGCATTACCGACGAATCCTTGCCGATCGAATAAAGCATCACCGGGTTGGCGAATTCAGCCGCGACTTCCCTGATGATGTGGATGCTTTCCGCTTCCAGTTGCTTCAGGTGCGACAGGTTATAACCGTTCACATTCTCTCCATCAATAAATTACTGCGCAGCCGGGCCACCAACAGTACTGAAATCATCGTCAGGCTGACAAATCCGACCGCGATCGGCAACAGCGAACCATCGTAAGCCTGGCCAATGAGAAATCCAAGCGCTACGGCCAGCAAGGTCGTGACGGACCCGATCACCGAAGCGGCTGTCCCCGCCACGTGACCCAGTGGCTCCATGGCGATGGCGTTGAGGTTACCGAACAGCACACCAATGCAAAAAAACAGCGCGAAGCCATTTAACATGAATAGCCAAAGCGGCGGGTGGCCGTCGAAATACCAGGCAATGGCCAGAAACAGCCAGGACAGGGCGGTCATCAGGACCAATGCCCGGTTGGCCAGGGAATGCATGCCGAATCGCATCACCATCCTGCCGTTGAGCAAGGAAGCGAAACCCACGGATACTGCCAGGGCGCCAAAATATATCGGAAATAGCCTGCCAAGGCCGTACTGCAACTGGAAAATTTGCTGGCTGGTATTGAGGTAACTCAAAAAAGCCCCGGAAACACAGCCTGCAACCAGCGTATAGACCACCGTCGTACTGTTAGCGGTGACCATCCGGAATGCGGTATAGACATTGCGCAGGGTAAACGGCTTACGATTGACCCGGTCCAGCGTTTCCGGCTGCCTCAGGCCGAGCCAGGCCATGTTCGCGACCGCCAGGACGACGAATGCAGCGAATATGGTGCGCCAGCCCGCAAATATGAGAATAGTCTGACCCAGGGCCGGCGCAAAGATCGGCACCAGGATAAACACCGTCATGATGAATGACATGACCCGCGCCATTTCGGACCCCTGGAACCGGTCCCTTATCAGGGCGACAGACACCGTGCGCGGCCCTGCGACACCAATCCCCTGCAACAGCCGTCCTGCCAGCATGACATGGTAGTCCTGGGAAACCAAAGAGAGCAGCGAACCCAGGATGAACAGGAAAATCCCAATATGTATGGCCGGTTTGCGGCCAATGGCGTCAGACAGGGGACCATAAAACAACTGGCCGATTGCCAGTCCGATAAACAGCAGTGAAATGACCAACTGAATGTCATTCTGACCGGTTACCTGCAAATCGGCAGCCATCTCGGAAAAAGCCGGAAGCATCGCATCGATGCTAAGGGCCACCAATGACATAGAGAAGGCCATCAGTGCGACAAACTCGCCCAGGCCGGTATGCCCGCTCGCGGCGGAATCAACTTTCATCCAGTATCTACCGGGCATTGTACTGACCTGGGAATCATGGGCGGGCTTTGTTAGCCGGCGATTACCTGTATTTTAGAGGAACCGCGCCGGGCCGTAGCTTTTTTTGCAAAAATAAAACGCCGCAGGCCCTGCGTTGCCAGGCCGGGAGAATTCCCATAGCATGCCTGCAATATGAAAATATTAGCGCGAATTATCGGGTTCCTGTTTCTGTTGACGGTCATTGTACTCGGCGCCGCGTGGTTCTATTTCAACGAGGAGCTATTGGACCTGAACGCGTCGACGCGCGCCCAATTCGATGAAACATTCGTCACTTTGCCAAACGGCGTTGTGCATTATGAACTGGGCGGCCCGGAAAATGGCAGTCCGGTGGTATTGGTGCATGGATTTTCCGTACCTGCCTACATCTGGGACCCGACGTTTGAATTCCTGACCGGTGCCGGGTACCGGGTGCTGCGATTCGATCTTTATGGTCGTGGTCATAGTGACCGCCCGGAAACTGACTATACGATCGGTTTTTTTGCCAGTCAGCTTGAACTGTTGACGACCGCACTGGCGATCGATACGCCATTCAGCCTGGTCGGTCTGTCCATGGGCGGCCCCGTCACGACCTATTTCGCCAACCGTAACCCGGAAAAAATCTCCCGCCTCATACTGATTGACCCGATGGTTGTCTCTCCGCCGGCAGAGGATATTGCCCTGCTCGCCAAACCCTTCATCGGTAAATACCTGGCGAATGTCTACCTGCTGCCACAACTGGCTTCAGGACAGGCCGACGATTTCATGGACAAGAGCCGTTTCAAGGACTGGGAGAGCAGGTTTCGGGAACAAATGCAGTACCGCGGGTTTCGCCGGGCCATTCTTTCGACCCTGTTGGAATTCCCGAACGCTGACATCCTCGATGAATATGCAAGACTGGGAGAGTCGGGAATTCCCGTGCATTTGTTCTGGGGCCGTGAAGACCGGACTGTGCCCTTGATCCTCAGTGAAAAAGTTCTCGAACGAATTCCCCAGGCACGCCTGACCGTGATAGAAAATGCCGGACATCTTCCCCACTATGAACGTCCCGGTAATTTTAATCCCCTTTTACTGAATCAACTTGAAACCCGGCCGGGGTCTTCCAGGTAACCGGGTAATGACTAAAAAAACATTTTTCGGGCCAGCTTCATGCCCTGCCAGCCACCCAGCTGAATGGCCGTCAGCAGGCCGCCAACCAATGCGCCGACGACACCGCAGGTCAGTACATCCTGGCCGGTGAGCCAGAGGCCCGGAATTTCGGTTTTGGGCTTCAGCCAATCCTGTTCAAAGCGCTTCGGAGTGTGGTCAACGCCGTAAATCTCGCCTTGTCGGTAGCGGCAGAAGTAATCGGTGGAAAGCGAAGTGGACAGCTCATAGTAATCCACCTTTCCTTGCAGCTGAGGCAGCTTTTCATAGAGCTTCCGCAACAGGCGCTTTGATAATTGTTCCTTCAAAGCCTCGTAGTCATCCCCGCGCTTGCCCCAGGGCTTGTCTGCCCAGTGTTCAAACCAGGAATGCGGACCGGGTGCGACGATTTCAATCGTCGCCCGCCCCGGGTACCGTTCGGCGAAACTCGGGTCCTTGGCCGAAGGGAATGAAATATAAACCAGCGGAAATTCCGCATCGATATCGTTATCGAAAGCCGCCAGATCCACCTCGTAGTGCTCGCTGGGGTAGATCCAGAAATTGGTTCTTGGTAAACCCAGGTTTTCAGCCGTTTCCTGCAAGCCGATGTACAGGCAAAGGCTGGACATCGATCGCCGCACATGGCCGAGGCGCTCCAGGTAAGCCGCCCGTTGCGGGACGCTTGCGTCCACCAGGGTCTCAAAGGTATTGAACACACCCGCGTCGCTGATAACGACCGGCGCATGGATTTCCGTGTCATCCGCCATCAGCACACCGGTCACGCCCTGTTCGCCAACCAGGATTTTCTCCACCAGGGCATAGGTGAATACTTCCCCTCCCGCCTGCCGGATCACCGGGATGATGGTTTCCGCCATTCTTGACGCGCCACCGACCGGGTAGTAACCGCCGTACATGTAGTGCTGGGCGATCATGCTGTGAATGATGAAACTGGACTGCGCGGGGGGCAGGCCATTGTCGCCCCACTGGCCGGTCAACACCGCGATCAGCTTCTGGTTCGAGGTCAGGCTTTCCAGCACGCTTCGGGTGGTCTGATTGAAGTATGGCGGTGTCTTACGCCTCTGCCAGTTTGCGACCAGCCCTGAGGCCCAGGCTGGGACGATCTTTTTCAGAGTATGCAAACGCACACCTTCCCTGACGGATCTCATGTAATGCAAATAGGTATCGATGGCCCGCTCTTCTGCGGGAAAGGCGGCCACCAGGGCGTCCCGGTATGCCTCGCGGCCGGCCACCAGGTCGTAGTGTTCATCGCCCAGGAATATGCGGTCGAAATGCTGATCCATCGGCGCCCAGTGCAGCGCGCCATCGGTTATGTAGTCGAACAGCCGGCGGCCCATCGTGTTCGGGCTGCCCATGTCGCCGATATAGTGCACGCCCACGTCCCACTCGTATCCATTGCGGTCGTAGCTGTGGGTGAATCCCCCGGCGGTGTAGTGCTGCTCCAGCACACACACTTTCTTGCCCATTTTCGCCAGGCAGGCGGCTGCCGTCAGCCCGCCGATTCCTGAACCAACGATCAGCACATCGTATGCCGGCGCCAGCCTGTTGGCGCGGTAGCGCCTTCCGATCCGGATGGTGCTCGGTTTTTTACTCATGACCCATGACCTGTTTCACATATGAAATGGAATTGCATGCACTATACTGGCGCCCTCGCCAATATCAACCCGGAAAAAGGTACCTCGTTATGAATAAAGTCATTATCACCATGGCGTTGGCCATGCTGCTCACGGCCTGCGGCCAGGACAAGACCTCTTCACAAACTGTTGAAGTGACAGAATCTGACGCAGCTGTCGAACTGTCGATCGCCGATACCGCAAAGCATTCCGGAATGCTGCCTGAATACATGAATGTCACAGTGCGCCCGGGTGATGATTTCAACGCCTATGTCAATGGCGGATGGATCGATACGGCCGAGATTCCGGCGGACCGGGCCGGGGCGGGCGTCGGCTTGATGGTGCACGAACAATCCGAGGAAAACGTCAGAACCATCATTGAGGAATCGGCTGAAGGTGATTTTGCCAAGGGCACCGACGAGCAGAAGGTAGGTGACCTGTACACGTCCTACATGGACATGGAAACCCGCAACCGGTTGGGTGCCACCCCACTGAATACGGAATTTGCAAAAATCGCGGCGCTTGAGAACTACCAGGATCTCGCTGTGTATTTCGCTGAAGCGAATAAGCTGGGCATCAACATGCCCATTGCGCTCGGCCAGTACGTCGACTTCAAGGACCCCAACACCTACATGATGTACACCTGGCAGGGTGGGCTCGGCCTACCCGACCGGGAATACTACTTCGAGGAAGGCGAAAAGTCCGAGACCATCCGTCAGGCCTACGTGGACCACATTAAGACCATGTTCGAACTGGCCGGGCTGCCCGATGGCGAGAGCGCGGCAAAAAAGATCATGGAGCTGGAAACCACCATTGCAGCCGAGCACATGCTGAAAGAAGAAACCCGCGACATGGTGGCCCTGTACAACAAGATCCCATTGGTTGAACTCCCCTCCCTGATGCCGAAATATGATTGGGACGCCTACCTGGAAGCTGCCGTGATCAGTGACATAGACGGCCTGGTAGTGACCCAGCTTGACTACATGAAAGCGCTGGACAACATCATCAGCAGCACCTCGATGGAAGACTGGAAAACGTACCTGACCTGGCAGGCGCTTAACGCCAACGCCAACCTGCTGAACGAGGAACTGGATAACCAGAACTTCGATTTTTATTCCAGGACACTGCGTGGCGTGGAACAGCAATTGCCCCCATGGA
>JAHEFT010000035.1 GCA_024640025.1 Chromatiales bacterium | reverse complement strand
GCACGGCCATCACAGCCAACAGCACGGCAGCCCCGCCGACGGCCGCGTAGAGGAGTTTGATCGGCATTTCGTCCTTTGACATGGCGGCGTCTGATTTGGCGGCGTTCTGCATGCTGCGCACGGCGCTCAGGATCATCGGAAACGCCATCGCCACGCCGGCGACCGCCCCGCCGATCAGCATGCCGATGCCTACCGGGCGAAACAACAGGAGACGCAGGGCGTCGGGTTCCTGGGTCATTTCGCCGCTGGCCGGGTCGACCGGGAACATGTCGAGGCCCGCAAGCATGGGCGCCAGTATCCAGTAGCAAACGTAACCGCCAATGATGAAGGCGACCCCGCCCTTGCCGGCAATGTATCCCACGCCGATGGTCAGGAGCGACAGGTACCAGACGCCGTTCATATAACCGGGCATGCCGATCAGGCTGCCCAGGTCCCAGTTGTCGACCCCGGTCGACTGGCTGATGGCGTGCAGGCCGCCGCTCAACAGCGCGCCGCCGATCAGAAGCATGGCTTTCTGAATGCCGGCCCCGGGCGACTTGAGTATCGTCGCCACAGCTACACCGCCGGGGTAGGTCAGTCGCTCATAATCGATCATCTGCTTGCGTAGCGGAATGATGAATCCAATGCCCAGGAAAGCGCCGGCAATCGCACCGAAAGTCAGCAGCACCGGATTAAAATCAGAACCGTAACCCAGGATGAAAATCGCCGGCACTGAAAACATCATGCCGCTGGATGCGCCGTTCACGGCGCTGGCTACCGTCTGCGTGATGTTATTCTCAATGATGCTGTTGCGCCGGAGAATGCCCCGCAGGATACCGAAACCAAGGATGGCAGCGAGTTCCGAGCCTTCGATCGAGAACCCCAGGATCAGCGCAGCGTATCCGATGCTGACTGCAATGATGCATCCCAGGAAATACCCCACCAGGATGGCGGCCCAGGTAAGTTCGGGATATGGGCCATGTCGGACAGTGGCTGAAGAAGCGATGTGGGCTGTCATTTATTCAAAACTCCAATGTTTCGCGGGAGCGGCTTTTGCCGCGAATCCGTTTTCTTTCATCGCGGCTGAAGCCGCTCCTAAAGGGCGTATGCCCAGACCAGCACCGTGGTCAGTACCAGCCAGAGACCGACGGCAAGCGGCAGACCGATACGGACAAAATCACCGAATTTATAACCGCCGGCATTCATCAGCAGAATATTGGTCTGGTAGGCCATCGGCGTGACAAAACTCAGGTTGGCGCCAAATAACACAGCCAGTACGAACGGCTCCAGGGGCATTCCCAGCCTTTGTGCGATTCCAATCGCGATCGGGGTGCCAATCACGGCTGCGGCGTTGTTGGACACGATATTGGTCAGGATTCCCATCATCAGCATCAGCCCGCCCAGAACCACAGAGGGCGGCGCGCCAAACGTAATATAAACGAACAGCTTCGCCAGGTAATCGGCGCCGCCTGTTTTGAGCAGCGCCGCGCCCATGGCAAGTGAAGACACGATAATCAGGATGACCTGGGTGCTGAGCGCGCTCATCGCATCCTTCCAGTTGAGACAGCGGCTCAGTATCAGCACAGTGAAACCGAGGATAGCGCTGATCTCGATGGGCATGATGTTGAACGCCGCCAGCGCCACGACTCCCAGCATGGTGAGCAATGCAATGGGAGCCTTCTTCGTGCTGGGTAGCTGGATGGTCCCGTCAAGGACCAGGAAATCGGCAGTTGCCTTCAGTTCGCGCAGGTTTTCCGGGGTTGACTGAACCAGCAGTACGTCCCCGGAACGGATCTGAACTTCGTCCAGACCGGGTGATTTTCTTTCCTGTGATCCTTCAAACCGGTTGAACGCGAGGAGCCTCAAACCGTATTCCGAACGCAGTCTGGCATTACCGATCCGCACTCCATTGAGACGTGAAGCGGGCGTGATGACGACTTCCGCAATCTGCTGTCCTTCAGTGCTGAGAGGGTGTTGGGCGTCGACCGCCTGGTCGCCGGAAAATAGTGTGCCGCCCAGCAGGCGGGAAAATTCACGAAGGTTTTCCTGGGTGTCACTGGTAGTCAGGCGGTCGCCCGGCTTGAGGACGACGTCCGGCAGAGGATTGATGAACACCCCCTGGCCCCGCTGAACCGATTCAATCCTCATTCCCTCTCCGACGCGCAGGGCGGCGTCGGCCAGGGTTTTTCCGACCACGGTGCTGTTCTTGTCCAGCCGGATCTGGGCCGAATATAGCCTGGCGACGGTACCGCTCATCGGCGCCTGTCTCTCCGGAATCATGCGCGGAGCGATCAGCCACAGGTAGATAACGGCAAAAAATCCGGCAATGGCGACCGGGCCGAGAAAATCGAACATGTTAAACGTGCCCATGCCCATATCAGCAGCAACGTTGACTACCAGAAGGTTGGTCGACGTGCCGATGGTGGTGGCCATGCCGCCCAGGATGCTGGCGAAGCCCATCGGAAGCAGGCTGCCCGACGCCGACGCCCCGGTGCGTATGGCCACACCCATCAGTATCGGGAGCATCAACACCACGATGGGCGTGTTGTTGATGAACGCGCTGAGGACAGCAGTGATCAGGATGGTAAACAGCAGGGATATCGCCGGGCTCTTGCGCCAAAGCCTGGCCAGCAGGCGGCCGACCGGCTCCAGTGCGCCGGTCCGGATCAGTCCTTCCCCGACGATCATCAGGGCACAAACGGCAACGAGGGCTTTGTGGCCGAAGCCGAGGAAGAAGTCGCTGGCCTGCAGGGCCCGGCCGTCCGTTTCGAACGGAAAAAGCGTGAACCCCACGCTCAACGCAACCAACACCAGCAAGCTTGTCGTCTGTAGCGGGATGCTTTCCCGCGTAAACAGGATCAAGGCCACGAGGATGAGGATCATCACGGCCAATGCATGTGAATTGGGAAGCGCCAGCTCCAGCATGTTCGTTTTTCCAGCGTTGGTTCAAACCATTGGGAGTCTACCTGATCACAGCTGACAACCCATCGCTTTCGTTCAATTTGCCATCCCCGGCAGGATCATTGTGTTCCTGACTTGCGGAGCAGGGATGGCTGACATATGCTGCCACAGCCTACCCGAAAAATGGAATTTACACCTCGGAGACAAAGCGCAGCACGTTGTGAGCAGTTCCAGCTATTTCTTCATCGCTTTCGACCCCGTGGCCTTTTCCCTGGGCCCGCTGGACGTGCATTGGTACGGAATCATGTACCTGCTGGCGTTCCTGTTCTTCTGGGGCTACGGCAGCTGGTTGGCAAGGACCCGCGCATGGTGGGGCTGGAGCAGCCAGGACGTCGGCGATTTCCTGTTTTACGCCATGCTTGGCGTCGTGCTCGGCGGGAGACTGGGCTACGTCTTTTTCTATGGATTCCAGAACCTGCTGGATGATCCCCTGTTCCTGTTCAAAATTACCCAGGGCGGCATGTCTTTTCATGGTGGGCTGATCGGCTCGCTGGTGGCCATCTGGTGGTTTGGCCGACGCACCGGGCGAACTTTCTGGCAGGTGGCGGATTTTGTTGCGCCACTGGTTCCTGTCGGGCTGGGTCTGGGCCGGATAGGTAATTTCATTGGCGGTGAGCTCTGGGGCCGTTACAGCGATGTGCCGTGGGCAATGATTTTCGCCAACGCGGTGGAGCCGGGAGGGTGGCAGTCTGCGGAGCTGGAAGCGGCCTGGAGAGCCGGCGCACTGGACCACCTGGCGCGGCACCCGAGCCAGCTTTACCAGGCCCTTGGTGAAGGGTTGGGCCTGTTTGTCCTGTTAGCCGTGTTCTCCTGGAAACCCCGGCCGGCGGCGGCGGTGTCAGGGCTCTTCCTGCTGGGTTACGGGTGTTTCCGCTTCATGGCGGAGTTTTTCAGGGAACCTGACGCGCAGCTTGGATTTATTGCTGGTGAATGGTTGACCATGGGCATGCTATTGTCGCTGCCAATGGTTTTGGCCGGAATCATCATCATGAGCCTCGCCTATCGTGGCCGGAGAAAATAATGCAAACCTACCTGGATCTGCTGCAGCATATTCTGGATAACGGAAGCCGTAAGTCAGACCGCACCGGTACAGGGACGATCAGTCATTTTGGCTACCAGATGCGGTTCAACCTGGCCGATGGCTTTCCGGCGGTCACCACGAAGAAGCTGCATTTCAAATCGATCATTCACGAATTGCTATGGTTCCTGAAGGGCGACACCAATGTCCGCTACCTCAATGAGAACGGCGTCCGGATCTGGGACCAGTGGGCCACGGAAGAAGGCGACCTGGGGCCCGTCTATGGAGCCCAGTGGAGAAACTGGGCGGCGCCCGACGGACGCCGCATCGACCAGGTGACGCAACTGCTCGATGATCTGAAGAGTAAGCCGTATTCGAGGCGTCATATCATATCGGCCTGGAACCCGGCCCTGCTGCCGGATGAATCCCTCGGCCCGAAGGAAAACGCGGCCATGGGACTGCAGGCGCTGCCGCCTTGCCATACGATGTTCCAGTTCCACGTTGCCGACGACAAACTCAGCTGCCAGCTTTACCAGCGCAGCGCCGATGTATTCCTCGGGGTCCCGTTCAACATCGCCTCCTATTCGCTGCTCACCATGATGATTGCACAGGTTACAGGGCTGGAACCCGGCGACTTTGTGCACACATTCGGCGATGTGCACATCTACCTGAACCACATGGAACAGGTGCAAACCCAATTGAGCCGCAAGCCGTTTCCGCTGCCGGAAATGAAAATCAACCCGGACCGGCGCGACTTGTTCGGATTCAAATACGAGGATTTCGATTTGCAGGGATACCAGTGCCATCCTGCGATCAGGGCCCCGATAGCAGTTTAAGCAGTGACGCAAGCAGCCTACATCTGTCCCATGTGCCCGGAAGTCCGCAATGACGGGCCTGGCATCTGTCCCTCTTGCGGCATGGCCCTGGAACCGGAAACCATCTCCCTGGACCAGGGCGAACAGGGTAATCCGGAACTGGAAGACATGAGCCGTCGTTTCCTGATCGGACTGGTGTTTACCGTCCCGGTCTTCGTGATCGCGATGGGTGGCATGGTCCCCGGTTTCCAGGGGATTCTTTCTCACCGGACGTCAAACTGGCTGGAGTTCGCTTTTTCGACCCCCGTCGTGCTTTGGGCCGGCTGGCCGTTCTTTGTCCGCGGCTGGCAGTCATTGCTGAACCGGAGCCCCAACATGTTTACCCTGATCGCCCTGGGTACCGGTGTCGCCTACGTTTACAGTGTTGTCGCGGTGCTGCTGCCGGGCGTATTTCCGGACTCGTTTCGTGGAAGTGACGGCCAGGTCGGCCTGTATTTTGAATCCGCCGCCGTTATTGTCACCCTGGTCCTGATGGGGCAAGTGCTGGAATTGCGAGCCCGCAGCAGGACTGGCGAGGCCATAAAAAGCCTACTGGGCCTGGCGCCCAGGACGGCACGGCGGTTGACACCGTGCGGCCATGAACGGGATGTGCCGTTGGAACAGCTGAACGTTGGCGACAAGCTGCGTGTCCGTCCGGGCGAGAAAATTCCGGCTGATGGTGTCGTGCTTGAAGGCACCAGCAATATTGACGAATCGATGATCAGCGGGGAGCCGGTTCCGGTGGCGAAATCACCCGGGGACCGCGTAACCGGCGCAACTATAAACGGTACAGGCGGCCTGGTCATTGAGGCGCAGAAGGTTGGCGCAGAGACCATGCTGTCGCAGATCGTTGCAATGGTGGCCGAGGCGCAGCGCAGCCGGGCGCCCGTACAGAAACTGGTGGACAGCGTGGCTGCCTGGTTCGTGCCGTTGGTAGTGATTGCCGCCGTCATCACGTTTTTAGCCTGGGCAGCATTAGGGCCTGAGCCTGCGATGGCTTATGCGACCATCAATGCCGTTGCGGTGTTGATCATTGCCTGTCCCTGCGCGCTGGGCCTGGCCACCCCTATGTCTATCATGGTCGCTTCCGGCAAGGGCGCCCAGATCGGGGTGCTGTTTCGTAACGCCGCGGCGATCGAAGCGCTGCGCCGGGTCGATACCGTGGTTATCGACAAGACCGGAACCCTGACTGAGGGCCGGCCGCGGGTCGAGAGCATTGCTGCGGTGGAGGAATTCCCGGAACAGGAAGTCCTTCTCCTTGCTGCCGCGTTGGAAAAAGCCAGCGAACATCCGTTGGCCGGTGCGGTGGTAAAAGCGGCCATCCATTCCGGCGGGACTGTACCGGAGGCCGGGCAGTTTCAGTCGCACACGGGTAAAGGAGTCACCGGAATTGTCGAGGGCCGCAAAGTGGCCGTCGGTAATGCAGTCCTGCTGCAGGCGCTGGGTCTGCGGGACGACGAGTTCCCGGGCCGAGCCCGCAAGTTGCAGGATGAAGGCCATACCGTGATGTTTGTTGTCGTGGATGATCGGCCGGCCGGCCTGATTGCCGTGGTCGATCCCGTCAGGGACACCAGCCTGCAGGCCGTGCGGGGACTGCACAAGGAGGGCATCCGTGTCGTCATGTTGACCGGTGACAGCGAATCAACAGCGCTGGCGGTGGCCCGGCAACTGGGCCTCGATGAAGTCATCGCCGGCGTGCTGCCCGGTGAAAAGGCCGACCGGGTCCGGGCACTGCAAAAACAGGGGCACCGGGTCGCCATGGCCGGTGATGGAATCAACGATGCGCCGGCGCTCGCATCGGCCGACGTGGGCATAGCAATGGGAACCGGCACCGACGTTGCGATCGAATCGGCCGGGGTGACGCTGATGGGCGGTGATCCCGAGGGGATTGTTCGGGCCATCAGGCTGAGCCGCGCTACCCTGCGTAATATCCGGCAAAATCTGTTTTTCGCCTTCGCCTATAACAGCATTGGCGTGCCGGTGGCTGCCGGAGTGCTGTACCCGTGGCTCGGTATCCTGCTTAGCCCGATGATCGCAGCCGCCGCCATGAGTTTCAGTTCGGTATCGGTGATCAGCAACGCCTTGCGGCTTGGCCGCGCCAGGTTCTGACCTGTCGTCATGCTCCACGGCAGGAAAATCACGATCATTGCCGCCATGGCCCGGAACGGGGCCATTGGCCTGGATGGCCGCATGCCCTGGCACTTGCCTGCAGAACTCAGGCATTTCAAGGAAACCACCATGGGCAAACCGATCCTGATGGGCCGCAAGACCTGGGAATCCATCGGCCGCCCGTTGCCCGGACGGCAAAATATCGTCGTGACCCGCAACGTTTCGTTCAGGGCGCCCGGGTGCGATATTGCCGGTTCGCTGGACCTGGCGGTTCAATCGGCTACCGGGAAAGAGGTCATGATCATTGGCGGTGGCCAGCTTTATCTGCAGTCAATGCCGTTTTCCGACCGCATGATTTTGACCGTGGTCGATTGTGAACCTGAAGCAGATACCTGGTTTCCGGACTGGCGAAAGGAACAGTGGCGACAGGTCAACTTACGGACGGAATCTGCCGACGAGCGTAATCCGCATGCTTACCAGGTGTTCGAGTGGGTCAGAAAAGTGGGTGCCTGTGATACTTCCCGGGAACCTGGAACACCTGCCGGTCCTCAAGCCTGACGGCGCTCAATCTGCCGCCCCAAACACATCCGGAATCCGTACCTATCAGGTTGTTCTGGATGTACAGGCCGAGAGCGGCCCAGTGCCCGAAAGCGACGGTGACATCGAGCGTCTGGCGCTGCGGGTGGTCAAACCAGGGTTTGTAGGGAGCGCTTTGGGAGCCGGGTGGGCCGCTGGCGCCGGGGATGATTTTGCCGTTTACGTCGCAGAATCGCAGACGGGTCAGGATATTGTTGATCAGCAGCCTGCGTTTCCATCCAGTCCGCTCATCGCGCCAGCGCCGGACTGCGTTTTTGTACATTTTTGAAAAGAATTTTCCGGATTTTTCTGAACGCAGCACCCGTTCCACTTCCGCCGCGCAAGCCAGAGTCTGTTTGACCGTCCACTGGGGAATGATGCCCGCATGGACCATCAGAACGTTGTGCTTGGATGACCAGCGGGCCAGTGGCTGGCGCTGCAGCCAGTCCATTAGTCGCAGCCGGTCGTGGGCATGCAGAATAACGTCCATTTCACGGTTTGATGAACCGCCTTCGGGGAATTTCCAGTTTTCCCTGAGCAGGTACATATCATGATTTCCGAGGGTCATCCTGAAGCGGCTTCCCAGGCTTTCCAGCAAGCGCAGGGTTTCAAGGGACTGTCCGCCACGGTTCACCAGGTCGCCAGGGGTCCACAGGCGATCTTCCGACGGATCGAAACGCACTTTTTCCAGCAGACGCTGCAGCGGGTCGTAGCAACCCTGGATGTCACCAATGATATAGGTAGCCATTCAGCGATTGATCTCCAGCAGATTTGAGAGAGCGGCGAACTGCTCCACCCCCAGGGTTTCCGGCCGCAAACCGGGGTCTATCCCGGCTGATTCGATATCTGATGCATCCAGCATGTTTTTCAGGCCATTTCGCAGGGTCTTGCGCCTCATTGAAAATGCCTGGTTCACCAGTCGTTCGAACGCAGTCATATCTCGAATGAATACCGGTGGCGTGGCATGCGGGACGAGGCTGACAAAGCTGGACTGAACCCTGGGGGCCGGGCTGAATGATTCCGGCGGTACGTTGAACAGGTGCGTGACCTCGCAATAGTACTGGCACATAACAGACAGGCGGCCCCAGGTCTTTCCGCCGGGGCTGGCAGTCATCCGCCTGACCACTTCCTGTTGCAGCATGAAATGCATGTCGATGACCAGGTCTTTCCATTGCAGGACGTGGAACAGCAGCGGCGTGGATATATTGTATGGGAGATTTCCCACCAGACGAAACCGGCGGCCGTCGACGATTTTGGAAAAGTCTGTTTTCAGCGCGTCTCCGGTATGGACCTTGATATTGCCGGTTGACGCAAACCGGTTCTCCAGGCGGTTGGCCAGGTCGCGGTCGATTTCGAGCAAATGAAGTTCGGCGCCTGCTTCCGCCAGCGGCTTGCTGATGGCCGCCTGGCCCGGACCTATTTCCAGGATGAGGTCGCCGGCCGACGGGTTGATGGTATTGACAATGCGCTGGATAACCTGCGGGTCTACCAGGAAATTCTGTCCAAATCGTTTGCGTGCCCGATGCTCCATGCCGGTCCCCAGCCTCAACCGTTGCCAGCTGATTCTAGCGTTGCCATATTGGTGGCGGCGAGTGCGGCTTCGCGCAGGCTCCCGGTGTCAGCGCAGCCCTTTCCGGCAATGTCCAGGGCTGTACCGTGATCCACCGATGTCCGGATGAAAGGCAGGCCCAGCGTGATGTTGACGGCCCTGCCGAACCCCATGTGCTTGAGCACCGGCAGACCCTGGTCATGGTACATGGCGACGACTGCGTCACAAGCGGCGAGTCTGCCCGGGTTGAAGGCGGTGTCAGCGGGTACCGGACCGTCCAGCAGCATGCCCTCCGCACGAAGGCGCTCAAGGACCGGGATGATGATGTCTCCTTCTTCCCGTCCAAGATGTCCCCCTTCACCCGCGTGCGGGTTCAGTCCGAGTATTTGCAGGCGGGGTTGCCGGATTCCGAACCGATCGCGTAATGCCCGCTCCGTAATGCGAACGACGTCTTCCAGCTTTTTACGGGTGATCGCATCAGCCACCGCGCGCAAAGGCAGGTGGGTGGTGACCAGGGTCACCCGCAGCCCGGGAGCCGCCAGCATCATGACAACCTGCGGTACGCCGGCCATTTCAGCCAGAAATTCCGTGTGTCCGCTAAACGGAATTCCTGATTCGTTGATCACACCTTTGTGCACCGGGCCGGTAACCAGGGCGTCAGCCCGGCCTTCCCGGACCACCATGACAGCCTGGCGCAGAGTGTCCAGTACATATTCAGCATTCTGTGGATTGAGTCGCCCTGGCACTGCGGGAGCCTGGAGCCCTACCGGCAAACAGGCCAGTTCCCCGGTATCGGTAATCATTCCCGGGCGCCACTCGCGGATTTTCAGGTCGAACGCCATGGCTTTTGCGGTTTGTCTGAGTAAGTCCGGGTCAGCGACGGCGAGGATCCGGAAGTCCGGATATTCGAGACGAAACCGGAGCACGATTTCCGGGCCGATTCCGGCCGGTTCGCCGGGGGTGACGGCCAGAAGGGGTTGCAGCCCGGTCATGAGTTGTCCGTGCGAGTGATTCTGTTCCTGCCGGGAACGCGCGGCTTAGCCCGGCAGCCGTATTTCAACGAAAGCCTCGTCCCTGAACTGCCGCAGCACTTTCTCAATTTCCTGGTCGGCCTTGCTTCGCATGATCTTGTCCCGGGCTTCGGCGCGGATGGCCTCTTCGGTGCGGTCTACTTCCCGGACATCCAGCAACTCCATGATGTGCCAGCCGCCCTGCGTCTGGAAGGGCTCGCTGACCTGGCCGGGCTGCAGGGCAGTGAGTGTCTGGTAAACACGGTCACCATAGGCTTCCGGAGGAAACCAGCCCATGTCACCGCCGAGGTTGGCGCTGGTGGTGTCATCGGAATATTGCTTGGCAAGAATGGCAAAGTCATCTCCGGCATCGAGCTTGCCCTTGATTTCCAAAATCGTGTCCATGGCCAGGCGGGGCGTCATCAATTCATCAACCTCGACCATGATATGGCGGGCATTGTATTCCTTGACCACGACCTGGCGTTCTTCGCGGAAGCCATTGACCTTGATGATGTGGAAACCGGCCGGACTGCGAATCGGCTGGGTAAAATCACCGGGCTGCAAACCACGGACGGCGTCAGCGAAAAACGCCGGGACACTGTTCAGGTCGCGCCAGCCGACCAGCCCGCCTTCCAGCGCTTCCTGACCGTCCGAGTAACTGATGGCGGCAGAAGCGAAATCCAGGCCGTTGACCAGCCGTTCATGAATATCATCTGCTTCGTCTTGAGCCGCCTGCACCTGCGCGGGCGTCGGGGCGTCCTGAAGCTCGATCATGATGTGGGAAATATTGTATTCGCCGCCCGCCAGATCTTCGGAGGCCAGCATGATGTCCACCTCGGTATCGGTAATCGGATCCATTCCGGAAACGATTCGCTGCCGCAATCTTTCGGTCATAATTTCTTCGCCGATGTTGCGGCGGAATTCGGCGAAATCCTCGCCATCACCCTCGATGACCTGGCGCAACTGCTGCACTGTCATGTTGTTTTGCTGGGCCAGGGTGACCAGCGCCTGGTCAATATCGGCGTCACTGACCCTGATTCCGGTTTGCATGGCACGCTGAACCTGCAATTCCCTGATGATCAGGCGCTCCAGTACCTGCTTTTCCAGCAGGTGCATCGGGGGCATTGACTCTCCGCTGGCCCGAATCCTGTCAAGGATGCCCGCTGTGGCGAGATCCAGCTCACTGCGCAAAATGACGTCTTCGTCCACCAGCGCCACGATGGAATCGATAGGTACGGTGGAGCCGGAAGTTTGCGCAATGGCGGCTACGGGCACCAGCAGGCTCGATGCCACAGCCAGAAATGCTACGGCCCGTGCTGACCAGGAAGAAAAGCGACGAATCATTAAGGGTATCTCCGAAAAAGGGCCATTCTACCCCATACTGTCAGTCGCCGAACAGTTGCTGATTCTGCGTTCCGACACTGGCCAGGCCCTTCAGGTTGAGTTCGAAATAGATACCGTCGCGGTAATCCCCGTCCCGGTCTTTCAGGTAACGCCGAAAAACCGTCCTGAGCGCCCAGCAGCAACTCTCATACTCCAGCCCACCCTGAAATTCGAGCATATCATTGTCGGCGAAAGAATAATTCACGCGTGACAGCACCCGCCAGCGCTCGTTGATCGGCCAGAAAATCCGGAAGTCGAACTGGTCCACGCGGTCACGGCGATAACGGTAGTCGAAACGAATCCGCTCGCCCCGGGAACCCCGGTAGTTGAATCCGATGCTCCCGACATCGATCTCGTTCCGGTCCCAGTTATACTGCGCCCCGGTGATCACGCTGAAGTTGGACCACAAGTGCCAGCTGAATTGGCCGAGGAAAGGAGACAGGTTTGGGTCCTGGGGCGGTATTTCGCCCAACTGAACGCGCTGTTCGTCGAAGTAGAAAATCTGGCCAAGGCTCAGGCTCCAGAGCGCCTGACCGGTTTGGCCGTCGAATTTATTGGTGGTGACAGCAAGGGACAACTGGTTGGCGTCGGCCTGGCGGTCGCTGCCCGCAAACCGGTTGGTGTTGAACAACTGGCTGTAACCAAACGTGAATTCCGCGGTATCGAAATTGGGCAGGTCCTGCTGGTCCTCGTAAGGGACATAGAGGTAGAACAGGCGGGGTTCAAGGGTCTGGAGGCCGCCGTCGGCCGTTGTCCTGTCAAATATGAGTCCGGTGTCCAGGCTCGCAATCAGGGTGCTCCTGTCTGGCGACTCGGCCCCGGGCGCACCATGGTAATCAAGATCGTATGTGGTGTAGCGGACACCCAGGCTGGGTTTGATGAAGCCCAGGCTGGAGTAGCGGTTCCAGTAAATATTGGGATAAAGATCAAGCCGCGTACCGGTCACGCCCAGATCCCGCTCAAAATTGACCAGCTCAGAATCCAGCCCCAGGAACAGACCGGTTCGGCCCAGCGGGCGGTCCAGCCGGTAAATGAGGCGAGGCAGGCGCCGGTAAGGCTGGTTATCCGGCGTAATGGTTTCGTCGATGACCTGGAAATCATCGACCATCAATTCGAAATCCCAATATCGCCCCACACCGTGCAGGGTGCCGCTGCTCCTGAGGAACTGGAGGGATGTCTCAGCCAGGTTCGTGCCAAAATCCTGGTAATACCGGTCGTCACTGACCCTGTTCAGAATGATTTGGGAGTTCCAACGGCGCAGGGGGTAGGCGTTGTGCTCGAGAAAATAGCGGTAGCGGCTTTCGTCCCGGATCCGGTCGTCCGGCATGTAATCAAAATCCAGCAGAGCGTTGGTCCGTCGCGTCAATAAACGGTATTGGCCCGATAACATGTATCCGCGTTTTGAAAAATAGCGGGGTTCCAGGGTTGCATCCTGGTTTGGAGCAATGTTCCAGTACCACGGCACCGAAATTTCCAGGCCGCTATCGTTGGTTTGCCCAAAGCCGGGATAAAGGAAACCGCTTTTTCGCCGGTCATCGATGGGAAACGTGAAATAGGGTGCATAGAGAATAGGGACACCCTTGAAAATCAGCTTTGCACCCCGCGCCACGCCCCAGCCTTCTTCATGTTTGAGTTCCAGGTCCCGGGCATATAACTGCCAGTCGGGGTTCGGACCCGGGCAGGAAGTGTAGTCCAGTTTGTGAAGCCGGGAGGTATTCCCGCCTATCAGGGAGATGTATTCGGCACTGCCATTGGCGCTGCTTCCGGTCAGCCCGTAATCGATCAGCGAGAACTTCCCTGATTCCTCGGAGAAGCTGTAATGACCCTCGTCACCGCTGAGCCAGACCTGCTGGTCTTCGTAATCGACCCTGCCGGGTAGCGTGACAGTCTCGTTCACAGGATCAAACAGGATTTGTTCCGTCGCCATGTGCTGATCCAGCCGGAAAATCTCCACGTCCCCCGTGGCGCTGCCCTCCCGGGTCTTGCTCGCATCCAGCGCTTTTGCATAGATGATGATCGGCGCCCGGCTGCGATCCGGGGCTGGAGGTATGGCAGGGCCAAGCCTTGAATCGGGGCAGGAAAACGTGCTGGCTTTCGGGACCGGGTTCTTCGCAGGCTCCTCGCCGAATAGAGGAGACGAGCTGGAAATCAGGCAAACGCAAACAGCGATTGCAGCCGGTAACCTGCTATTTGAAAGCTTGAATAAAGGCAAATGTCTTGGCGCTGTCAGTCATGAGTCATGCTGGTTCGGGGTAAGTTGTCACAGATCGCCGCCGGAAGCAATGACCTCGCAAGGCTGATTCAGCCATGCGCGCCTGTGCGCTTTTCCCAGTCCGGCCCGGGCGGCCGCCAGTTGCTGGAAGCGCGCCATATCCTGCTGCGCCTCCCGGTAGAGCATCTCGAATGCGCAGGTTCCGGCACGATAGCTGCCGGCCAGGGCCAGGCTCGCGTTGTTTATCTCGCCTGAAAACAGACCGCCAAAGTAACTTCTGCCCTCCCACTCCAGATTCACGAGAAGTTCGTAACTGGCCGCAAAGTTTTCGAACAGTGCGGATTTGGCCATTCTCATCTGATCGTCTGGCAGGCCACTATGGTAAAGCTCACCGAGTTTCGTCCGGGTTTCTTCCAACAGGGCATTGAACTGAAGGCCTGCCCGTTGGCTCTTCTGCCAATCGGCTAACTGCCGCTCTCTGCCGCTGGATTTCAGCCACAGCCTGACGCCAGTCTGTTCAATGAAACTGGCATAGGATTCGCTGAAATCCGTGTCACCGCTGACATAAAGCTGCTGGTGCGCCAACTCGTGAAAAATGAAGGCGGCAAGCTGCTCGTCGCCATAGCGCAACATCGTGTCCAGCAAGGGATCTTCAAACCAGCCCAGGGTTGAGTAGGCAATGACGGGTGATATGGCGGTGTCATAATCCCGGGCGGCCAGCTTGTTGGCGAGACGCTGTGCGTCTTGTTGCTTGAAGTACCCCCTGTAGGAAACGCAGCCGGAAACCAGGAAACACCAACGCCTGGGATCGAGTGAGAATTCAGGTGCCGCAATCACATTCCAGGTAACGGCGTCCCGGCCGGTTTGCACAAATTGGGTGTAGCTGCCGTTGTCCGGCAGTTGCAGCCGGGTAATGGCGAATGTACGGATTTCAACCGACAGCGCCAGTTCACGAGCCAGTTCGGGATCGGTCGAAGCGGAATCGATCAGCCCGGTGATTTCCTCTCGTTGACTCACCATGTCCAGGTGGCCGGATGCGGCCTGCACATAATAGGAAGGCGCGGCGCAGGCGGCCAGTTGAAGGAAGGTCAGCGTCAGCAATAGCCCTTGCAGCAGGCTTCTTGTTTTTTGAGTTCTTCTGACTTGTGACACGATATCCACTATTTGGGTAATATGCCTGCATGGAAAAAATTAGCAAGACCGACCGGGAATGGCGGGAACAATTGACACCGGAGCAGTACCGGGTCACCCGCCAGGCAGGCACCGAAGCGCCATTCAGCGGCGAGTACGAGACCTGCTGGGAGCGGGGGTATTATCACTGCGTATGCTGTGGCCACAAGCTGTTCGATTCCGGCAGCAAGTTCAACGCCGGTTGCGGCTGGCCCAGTTTTCACTCGGAACTGGAAGAAGCCAACATCGTGCAGCGCCCCGACAACAGCCTGCGAATGAGTCGCATCGAATTGCTGTGCCGTCATTGTGATGCGCATCTCGGCCATATTTTTCCGGACGGCCCGCCGCCCACAGGCATGCGCTATTGCATCAATTCTGCATCACTGGAGTTCAGACCCTCTGATGATCAAGGTCTTTGAGAGTTTTGATTTCAGCCGTGTCGGACAGATGCAGTCGCTGTTGGAATCCCACGGCATCAAAACCTTTATCAGAAATCAGTACGGCTCGTCTGTAATGGGTGAAGTCCCTTTTTTGGAAGTCGTGCCACAATTATTCGTGCTCGAGGAAAGGGATCTCGTGAAGGCCCGGGAAATCCTGAGACTGGATTCGCCAGTTGAGTCAACAGAGGCAAACTGGGTGTGCCCCGGGTGCGGAATCGACGTTGAGGGAAATTTCGCCCGCTGCTGGAGATGCGGGGTAGAGCGCCGCGCAGTTGGCCCCGGCCAGAAGGCCGGGGCGTAGTACAGAATAAGAAGGACCCGTAACGTGGGGGAGTACGCAGTGAAGTGAACGGGTCAATGTTTGCGCACCGGAGTTGCGGGGTGCGCTTTGGGGATTAACCCGTTGGCAGAATGACCGTATCCACCACGTGGATTACGCCGTTGCTGGCTTCAATGTCCGTAGCGATCACCTGGGCATCGTTGATGAAGACCACGCCACCGTCAACGTTAATGGCCAGATTTTCACCGTTTGCCGTTGATGCAGAGGTCAAACTGACGACATCAGCAGCCTGAACATTGCCCGGCACGACGTGGTAGGTGAGAATCGCGACCAGCTTGTCCTTGTTTTCCGGCAGCAGAAGCATTTCAACTGTGCCGGCAGGCAGTTTGGCGAACGCTTCGTCGGTCGGAGCGAATACTGTGAACGGGCCTTCGGACTTAAGGGTTTCAACCAGGCCGGCAGCCTGAACTGCGGCTACCAGGGTCGTGAAGTCGCCAGCGGATACCGCTGTATCGACGATATCAGCTTTTGGCTTGGTGTAACTGCCGCTGAAGGCTTCAGCTGCAAAAATCAACGTTGCCGCCAAAACTGCGGTCCAGTTAGAAATTGTGAGTCTGTGTTTCAGTTTCATTGTCAGGTCTCCTAAAGGTTCGAGGCCTAACTGTATACATATCGTATAGCTATGTCAATTGTATTTTTCTATTATGTATATTAATTGTACAAATAATGAGCGATTCACAATTGGCACGTTTTAGCGATCATCACCCCGTAACCTCTCGACTTCCTGTTGCAGTCTTTCAGCCGTAACCTGTTGCGCCGGAATCGGCTCACCAATTCTTAATTCAATCAGGGACCAGAGTTTGTAAGGCCTTCGTTTAAGCAAAGTGTCGCGGCGGCTGAACAGAGAACCCCACAGGTTGCACAGCGCCATCGGCACCACCGGCACCGGTTGCTCGGCAATGACCTTGTCAATTCCTGGCTTGAATTCCTGAATATCACCATCTGATGTAATCCGTCCTTCGGGAAAGATGCCAAGCACGTCCCCGACCTGCAGCACGCCGTGCATCCGGCGGTAGGCATTCTCCAGTATTTCCGGATTTTCAGCGCGGCCGGCTATGGGTATGGCCTTGCCGGTTCGGAAGATGAAGTTCAGGACCGGGATTTTATAAATCTTGTAGTACATCACGAAATTCACCGGCCGCCGGATCATACCGCCAATTATCAGGGGGTCCACGAAACTGACATGATTGCTCGCCACGATGACCGGCCCTTCTTCCGGGATGTTATCCATCCCTGTCACGCGAACCCGGTAGATCGTATGGATCAGTATCCAGACCAGGAACCGCATCAGGAACTCGGGCACCAGGGTGAAAATATAAATGGCAACCACCGCGTTCAATATGGCCGAGATCAGGAACAGGTGGGGGATATCCAGGCCGGCGGGACCCAGGATCAGCATCGCCATGATGGCGGCGATCACCATGAACAGCGCGTTGATAATGTTCAGGCCGGCAATGACCCGGCTGCGGTGGCTGGGAGATGACCGGGACTGGATCAACGCATAAAGCGGGACGATATAAAACCCGCCAAACACGCCAATCAGGAGCAGGTCGGCGATAATCCGCCAGTTATGACCGCCGGCAAGGAATTGAAGGGTGGTCAGGCCGGCTGTCGGGGCCGCCGGCGACGCCAGGAACAGATCCAGCCCGAACAGGGTCAGGCCAATGGCGCCAAACGGTACCAGCCCGATCTCGACCTGTTTACCCGAGAGCTTTTCACACAGTAATGAGCCGGTGCTGATGCCGACAATGAAAATTCCCAGCAATGTGGACATCAGGTGCTTGTCGCCGCCCAGCACGTTCTGGCTGTAGCTGGGAATCTGGACCAGGAAAACGGCGCCGAAAAACCAGAACCATGAAACCCCCAGGACGCTGTTGAGAACGACTGGGTTTTCATTGATGAATTTCATGTTACGAATGGTTTCGGTGAAAATATTCCAGCTGATCCTGATATCCGGGGCGGAAGCTTCAGCCTCAGGAATTCCCCGGCTGTAAACGTATCCGGCGACGGCAACCGCCAGGCAGGCTACGCTTGCCCAGTAAGGCCAGCTTGCTTCGATCCCGGCCAGCTGAGGGCCCGCGATGGTGCCGGCGAGGATGGCCACGAAAGTCCCCATTTCGATCAGCGCGTTTCCACCGACCAGCTCCTCCTTGCGCAATATCTGCGGCAGAATGCCGTATTTGATCGGTCCGAAAATCGTGGATTGCAGTCCCAACAGGAACAGCACGAACATCAGTAACGGCACGTTGTGCAGCCAGAACCCGAGCGTGGCGAGCAGCATGATAACGACTTCGAACAGCTTGACCCTGCGGACCTGGACCGATTTTTCGTACTTGTCGGCAAACTGCCCGAACAGTGCGGAAAATAGAAAGAACGGCAGGATAAAAATCATCGCGCTCAGGTTGACCAACTGGTCGGTGTTGAGCCCATACAGGCTGCTGCCTTCGAAGACCAGCAGGGCAACCATGGCGTTCTTGAAAATATTGTCGTTGAAAGCGCCCAGGCCCTGGGTCATGAAAAACGGCATGAAGCGCCGCTGGGAAAAAAGCTTGAATTGCGAATCGCCGGACATTTCAGGCGATGATGGCCATGGCTTCGGACATACTGGTCAACACGCCTGCGATGGTCGCCGTCATCATGGTCGCCAGCGTGCCGCCCAGCACGGCAAGCAGTCCGAGGCGCGCCAGGTCGGAGCGGCGGTCGGGAGCGATGCCGCCGATACCCCCGATCTGAATCGCAATGGAAGAGAAGTTGGCGAAGCCGCACAGGGCATAGGTCGAAATCAACAGTGCCTTCGGACTTATGCTGCCCTGTATCTCGTTCATGTGGGCATAGGCGACGAATTCGTTGGTGACGACTTTTTCACCGATCAGCCCGCCAACCGTGATCGCGTCCTGCCAGGGCACGCCGATCACCCAGGCAAGCGGCGAAAACAGGTAGCCCAGGATGGTGGAAAGACTCAGTGTTCTTCCCGTGGCCGCATCGAAACCGAGTAGTTCACCCAGCCAGCCCAGCGGATAGTCGACCATCGCAATCAATGCAATGAACGCCAGCAGCATGGCGCCCACGTTCAGCGCCAGCCGCCAGCCATCGGCGGCGCCGTTGGCGGCAGCCTCGATAATGTTGGTTGCGGTTTTTTCGACGTGTAACCTGACTTCGCCACGGGTCAGCGACTGTTCCATCTCCGGCTTGAGGATTTTCGCAATGACAATCGTTGCCGGCGCGGCCATGATGCTGGCTGACAACAGGTGTTTGGCGTAAAAAAGCCGCATCGCCTCGTCGGCGCCGCCCAGCATGGTGATGTAGGCCGCCAGTACCCCACCCGCAATCGTTGCCATGCCACCGACCATCATGGTGAGCAACTCCGATTCGGTCATCCTTGAAATATAGGGCCTCACAACCAACGGCGCTTCGGTCTGGCCGACAAAAACATTGGCTGCCACCGAGAGGGATTCAGCTCCGCTGATGCGCAAAACCTTGAGCATGACCCAGGCCATGCCCTGGACGACTTTTTGCATCAGCCCGATGTGATACAGCACGGCCATTAACGCGGCGAAGAAAATGATGGTCGGCAGAACCTGGAACGCAAATATGAAGCCGAGATTCGACGGGTCCGCAAGAGGTCCGAAAATGAAGGCGGCGCCCTCCATCGCAAAGCTGATGACGCGGACGAACACGCTGCTGAGGCCTTCAAAAAATTCCCGGCCACCCGGGACCAGGATCACGATGATGGCGAACAGCAACTGCAGGCCGATTCCGGAAGCCACCAGTTTCCAATCGACTTTCCCGCGTTTTGACGAGAAGATCAACGCAATGCTGACCAAAACAGCGAGGCCGAATACGCCAAAGGCGATAGTTCCGATCATGAAGTAGTCTCTCCGGTTGTCGGTGTTTTATACACTAAATCCGGATGTCTGCCCATTTCCGGCCGGCCCATTGGGTGCCGCAGTTAACCGCCTGTCCGACGCGGTACAAACCGTTGGCGACCCAGACGCCGACCAGTCCAAAACCCAGAACCGGCCCGATCATGAAGGCCAGGGGCAGGAAAAACGCCCACTGCCAGACCAGGCTGATCCACATGCTGCGGCGCGTGTCGCCGGCGCCGATCAGCGCATTCATCAGGACCATTCCGGCGGTGTCAAAACTGATCATCAGCGCCCACAGTATCATCGGCAGGTAAGCCAGTTGACGGGTGTCCGGGTTGGTCAGAAACACCCGCAGAATCGGATCCGCCAGCAGGATCAGCAACAGGCTCATGATCAAGCCGTAGACGAAAGTCAGTGCGGCGCAATTCCAACCCCAGGCCGCCGCGTCTTCCACGTCACCGCGGCCCAGGGCATTGCCGACGAGGGTTGTTGCGGCAAGCGCGACGCCGAATGCGGGCAGCAATGCGGTGATGTGGAAAGTCATGAGTATATTGACGGCAGCCACTTCGGCGGTTCCGATCCGGCCGACGATCCACACGAGAGTGACCAGGCCGGCAGAGAAAAACAGTTGCTGCAGACTGCTGGGAAGGGACAGTCTGAATTGTTGCCACAAAGTGGCGCGTGACGGTATTCCCTGCAGAAATCCCTTGTCCCTGGCGTGGCGGAAGGCGAAAAAGAAGTACAACGCAGTGCCGAAATATAGCGCTATGGTGGTTGCCAGACCGGCTCCGAAAACCCCCAGTTCAGGCGCCCCCAGGTTGCCGAAAATCAACACCCAGTTCAGGAAAATATTGATGGCGTGCATGATCAGCAGGGTCCGCAGGTAAATGCCGGTCATGTGGATGGCGCTCCAGTAACCGCGGAAAGAGAAATTCATGCCCACGGCGACCATGCTGACAATGCGAATCTGCAGGTAGGGAATGCCCAATTCCCGGACTTCGGCGTCCCCGGTCAGAAAAGTAAAGGCATACGGCGTTGCGATGATCAGGGCGATGCAGAGCGGCAGGCCAATCATCAGGGCCAGCATCAAGCCGCCGTTCAGAGGGATCGCCGTTTCCGAATGGCGGCCTTCGCCCATCCTTCGGGAAGCCAGCGCCTGCACACCGGCCGAAAGTCCGATAATGAACGATATGGCCAGGTAGTTGGTAAATCCGCCAATACCGGTCGCCGCCAGCGCATGATCACCCAGCCTGCCGACCATGCCGATATCGACGAGATTGAGCACGTTCTGGGACATCATCCCGCCCATGATGGGCAGCGCAATTCCCCAGATCATCCGGCGGCGTTCCCGGTCCGGGAATAGCCTGCGAAATGAGGAAACCGGGTTTGTCATGATGTCAGGCGGCGAAAATCGTGGTTTCCCGGGTTGCGGCAAAGCGGATGTCAGGCCAGCGCTCTTCGGTCAATTGCAGGTTGACGCGGCTCGGCGCCAGGTAGACCAGTTGGCCTGCGCCGTCCTCGGCCAGGTGGTTGTGCAACTGGCGGGTGAAGTCGGCCAGCTTTTTCTCGCTGTCACTGCTTACCCAGCGGACGGTATGGACGTTGACCGCTTCAAACACCGCTTCGACGTTGTATTCATTTTTCAGCCGGTAGGCGACGACATCGAACTGCAAGATTCCCACTGCCCCCAGTATCAGGTCATTGCCGAACAGCGGTTTGAAGAACTGCGTCGCGCCTTCTTCGGAAAGCTGGGCCAGGCCTTTTTGCAGCGCTTTCAGCTTGAGCGGGTCACGCAACTGGGCGCGCCGGAACAGTTCAGGGGCGAAATGCGGAATGCCGGTGAACTGCAGCGATTCTCCCTCGGTAAAGGTGTCGCCGATGGAGATCGTACCGTGGTTATGCAGGCCGACGATATCCCCCGGCCAGGCGCTTTCAACCTGTTCCCTGTCCTGGGCCATGAAGGTGAGTGCGTTGGCGGCTTTCACCATTTTTCCCAACCGAACGTGCTGCATTTTCATGCCGCCGTCGAAACGCCCGGAGCAGATCCTCATGAACGCCACCCGGTCCCTGTGCGCAGGGTCCATGTTCGCCTGTATCTTGAACACGAAACCTGTCAATGCCGGTTCGTCGGGCGCCACGACGCGGCTGACGGTTTCCCGTGTGCCAGGGGGCGGCGCATGGGTTACAAAGGCGTCGAGCAGCGGCGTGACACCGAAGTTATTGATCGCCGAACCGAAAAAAACCGGTGTCTGTTCGCCCGCCAGGTATGCGGTGACATCAAATTTGTGGCTGGCGCCCTGGACCAGCTCAATTTCGTCGCGCAGTTCTGCGGCGTCCTGCCCCAGGCGCTTATCCAGTTCCGGGTTGTCGATCCCCTGGATCACCTCGGCTTCCTGTGTCACATAATTTTTGCCGGATTCGTACAGCAGGATGGCGTCGTCCAGCAGGTGATACACCCCTTTCAGCCGCTTGCCCATGCCGATCGGCCAGGTAATGGGCGCGCACTCGATTCCAAGCACGGATTCGACTTCGTCGAGCAGGTCGATCGGTTCCCGGCCTTCGCGGTCCAGTTTATTGATGAAGGTGAAAATCGGCGTTTGCCTCAGGCGGCAGACCTCCATCAGGCGGATGGTCCGGTCCTCTACGCCCTTGGCGCAATCGATTACCATCAGGGCCGAATCGACTGCGGTCAGCGTTCGATAGGTGTCCTCGGAGAAATCCGCATGCCCGGGCGTATCGAGCAGGTTGACCACGCGGTCCCGGTAATTGAACTGCATGACTGAAGAGGTCACGGAAATTCCGCGCTCCTGCTCCAGTTTCATCCAGTCGGAGGTGGCGTGGCGGGCCGCCTTCTTCGCTTTCACTGCGCCGGCCATCTGGATGGCTCCGCCAAACAGCAGGAGTTTTTCGGTGAGCGTGGTCTTGCCGGCGTCGGGGTGCGAAATGATCGCGAACGTGCGGCGTTTTGCAATTTCAGTTTTCAGTTCGGTCTTCGGGTTCGTCATGGCGGCAAGAGCGGCAAAAAGCGCGCCATTCTAACAGAATGCCGCTTCAAGGGTTGTCCGCCGTGCCTTGCAGAATCTGCTTTTCCCGTGGTTCTTCCGGCGACCCTTTGCCCGTCATGAATTGGAAAGGAAGTGAAATGAGCTTCATGCCGGTATTCTGCTGGATGGCGAAGTGCAAATGGGGCCCGGAGCTGAAACCGGTGTTTCCGGAACGGGCGATTTGCTGCCCCGCACGGATGCGGGCGCCTGGCCGGACGTTCACGCTGGCGAGGTCGAGGTGGGCGTAAAGCGCCATGGTTCCGTCGTCATGCAGTACCCGCACGTGGTTAGCCTTGTCGCCAAATTTTTCGATATTGGTGCCGCCGCTGTTGAAATCCTCTTCCACGTCCATCACGGTGCCGGACCGGACGGCATGAATCGCCGTTCCCACCGGCATGGCGATATCAATGGCATATTCGCTGTCCGGGGAGGTGTGCGTTTTTTCCCCCTGGAACCCCTGGCTGATCGGAAATTGTTCCCGCGGTGAGAAGGGCGGAAGGATCACGATGTCCTTGACCGGCGTGCTGATCGGCCTTCCCGGTACAGAGGACATGCTGAGGCGGTACTGGTAGCCCAGCCCGGGATCGAGTGCGCCCAGTCCGACCAGCAGTTGTTCCTGCTGGCCGGGAATCACGAACCGCGCCGGCAGCGGCGGCTCGGATAATACGTTCACCGCGTCGAGCAGCTTGAGTTCAATTTCCACCGGTCCCCAGAAATCGTTGAAGACGATATACATCGGGCTTTCTTTCGTGCCTTCCTGGCGCATCCTGATCCGGGGCTCGGGTTCACGTTCCATGTACACGGTTTCGAATTCGATTTCCTGCTCCGGCGCCCGGTCGGTGAAGTGCCAGATTCCGTTTTCGTCCTGGTACTTGTAGATGTTCTTGGCACTGGCCAGCGCCGGGATCAGAAGCACGGCCGCGGACAACAGCAGGCAGGTGAGATTTTTCCGGTTCATGACATCCCTGTTCATTATATTCAGCATTCAATCACATTGACGGCCAGGCCGCCTCTCGACGTTTCCTTGTAGTGGCTTTTCATATCGGCGCCGGTATCGCGCATGGTCTTGATGACCTTGTCCAGCGAAACGCGGTGCTTGCCGTCGCCGCGCGCAGCCATCCGGCGGGCGTTGATGGCTTTGACCGCCGCCATCGCGTTGCGTTCGATGCACGGGATCTGGACCAGCCCGCCGACAGGATCACAGGTCAGGCCCAGGTTATGTTCCATTCCGATTTCCGCCGCATTTTCCACCTGGCTGAGCGTACCGCCCATGGCGGCGGTCAGACCGCCGGCCGCCATTGAGCAGGCGACGCCCACCTCACCCTGGCACCCCACTTCAGCGCCCGAAATAGAAGCGTTCCTGATGTAAAGAATGCCAATAGCCCCGGCGGTCAGCAGAAATTCAATGACGCCGTCCTCGTTGGCGCCCGGAACGAAGTCGTTGTAGTAGCGCAGCACGGCCGGAATGACGCCGGCGGCTCCATTGGTAGGCGCGGTCACCACGCGCCCGCCTGCCGCGTTTTCCTCGTTTACCGCGAGCGCATAGAGGTTGACCCAGTCCAGCGTGGTAAGCGTGTCGTCCGATTTCGACTGGCCGGAAAGTTCTTTGTAAAGCCTGGGCGCGCGTCTGCCGACCTGCAGGCCGCCTGGAAGAACCCCTTCCCGCCGGAATCCGCGCTCCATGCAGGACATCATCGCGTCCTTGATCTTCAGCAAGCCGCTGCGGACTTCATCCGGTGTTCGCCACGCGCTTTCATTCGCCAGCATGATGTCTGAAATGCGCTTGTTTTCCCGGGCGCACAGGGCCAGCAATTCGTCGCCCGTGCAGAACGGGTAGGGTAAGGGGGTCTGGTCTGAAACGATCCGGTCCTCGGCCGCCTTGTCCTGGTTCACCACGAAGCCGCCGCCGACCGAGTAATACTCGCGGACGTCCAGCACGCTGCCGTCCGCGTCGATCGCCTCGAATCGCATGCCGTTAGGGTGGTGGGGAAGAAGTTCCCGCTTTCGGAACAGCAGGTCGCTCTTTTCCTGGAATGGCACCAGGTGCCGTCCCAGCAGGCTGACCTGCTTCTGTTCCCTGATCCGCTCGAGCGTTGTATCGATATGGTCCGGGTCGATGCTGTCCGGCATCGCGCCCTGTAGCCCCAGCATCACCGCCTTGTCCGTGCCGTGGCCGCGGCCGGTGTGCGCCAGAGATCCGTAAAGACTCACCCGGATGCGCCGGGTGCTTTCCAGCAGGCCGTTTCGCTCGAGTCGCTGCGCAAAGACACAGGCCGCCTTCATCGGACCCACAGTGTGGGAACTCGATGGTCCGATGCCAATCTTGAAACAGTCAAAGATGCTGACGGCCATGGCTGGATGCTAATTACTCTTCACGTTTGTCGATTGCGCGAGTTTAACCTGCGAGAATGCACAAATGACAGCAGGTGAGCCATTGATCGTATTTACGCGGGAAGGCTGCCATCTTTGCGACGTGGCGGTCTCGATGCTGTTGGAAGCCGGTTTTCGCTGGAGGGAGGTCGATATCGACACCGACCCGGAACTGGTGCGCCAATACGGCAATCATGTCCCGGTGGTGAAGCATCCGGAATCCGGGAATGAGTTATTCTTTCCTTTTGACGGGGAGCAGGTCCGGTCGCTGGCCGCTTCAGGCCCTCTCCGGCCCGATGATGTCCCGTAGCGAGGCCGCGAACTTCTCGACCATCTCCCGGATCGTGATAGCCAGGCCGGAAAAGAACTTGCGCGTGCGCTCCTCGGTTTCGCTCAGCGCAAAGCCGAGGATAATGTAGGCCGCAACAGCCGGAAACGTCCAGAACAAAGTCAGAATGATGGCCGCCAGCCGGAACACCCAGGGTTCTTTGCCGGATTTTTCGGCCAGGGCCCTGCAAACGCCGAACACGATCGGCTGTCCGGGCCGGCCGTTCAGGGACTCACGGATTTCATTGATGACGTTGTCTGCAGACATTGCTTGCTCCCGATTTATCGCTCATAAGTAATAATGCAGAATACGTGCCAGTGAAACATGGGCCAAAAGTAAGGCGTCCGTATAAAATCACTGAAGGGATTCAGGCGAAATTTACCAACCACTGGGGGAATTGACCATATAATTGG
>JAHEFT010000110.1 GCA_024640025.1 Chromatiales bacterium | reverse complement strand
GTTTCAATCAGGTGGCGGACTTTGCGGTCAAGCATTTCCGGCTTGATGGCCGGAATCATCGGTTCAAGAATCTTGGCTTCACAGTGATCGCACATCAAGGCGCAGCCCGCGGCCGTTATGGAAAAAGCCGGGAAGCTGTTCTTGCCACAACTCTGCAGCTCGGAGCTCTCGTATTCCTTGAACGTGGGAGTGGAAAAACGCACCATCCGCCGGGCATTCTCGGCCGCTGATTTTTCCATCTCGGTAACCAGCGCAAAATCGAATTCCGCGTCTTCCAGCTCTTCTATTCCCTGCAGGGACTCAAACCATGTCATATCCATTCCAGATTATAGTCAATGTAAAACCAGCTCTGGCAACCTGCTGACCTCAGGCCTGACCGGCCCGTCGTTCCAGGGGTCCGCCAGGTGGGTGATCCAGTTTCCGGGCACTTCATCTTCATCAATCAGGTCACACTCAAAGCTTTGCAGGAATGCCCGGGCCTCGGGCGGGAGTATCGCGGGAATATCGTAGCCGCTCAGCCGCCCCCACAAACCACTCCAGCATCGCACGACCCCCCAGGGATTATAGCCGCCTCCGCCCAGAACCACGGACCGGCTACAATCCTGCACCAGTTTTTCAACCGCTGTCCACAACCCTGTGTTGCTCAGCGCAAGATGAGACAGCGGATCCCCCTCCAGGGCATCGGCCCCACAGGTGATCACCAGGGCTTCTGGCCTGAAATCCCTGGCCAGGGGCAGCACTGCGTTATCCATCAGGTAATCCAGTTCATTATCGTTGAAATTTCGCGGCACCGGCAGGTTGCGCGCACCACCGGCTGCACGATCCTCGACCAGGCCGGAATGCGGCCAGCGTTTTTCCTCGTGAATTGAAACGGTCAGAACGCGCGAATCCTGGGCGAACGCGTCCTGCACGCCGTCACCATGGTGGGCGTCCAGGTCAACATACAGGACCCGGCTGATGCCCTGTTCCAGGAAGGTAAGAATGGCAAACACCGGGTCGTTGAAGTAGCAGAAACCGCTGGCGCGGTCAGCTCGGCCATGATGCGTTCCTCCTGAAGGGTGGAATACGGCACGGCCGTCCATCGCCAGTTCGGCAGCCAGTATCGACCCCCCCACAGCCGTGGATGCACGCCTGTACAAGCCGGGGAAAAGGGGGTTTTCCATCGTCCCGATACGATAACGCTCCCTTACTTCCCTTTCGACGCTGCCCTTCGCGTCAGCCTCGATCAAGGCGCCGATATAGTCTGCGTTGTGGAATTTCTGCAATTGTTCAATGCTGGCGCGCGGGCTTTCCCTGAACTGTTCGTGCTCGAACCAGCCAAGCATCGTGCACAAATCCACCACGCCGGAAACCCGGATTATCGAAAGGGGATGGTGTTTGCCGAACGCGGCTTCCCGGTACACATCACTTCCCACGAAAAGCGCTTTCCTGCTCAAATTCGGGCTTGTATTCTGGGCGTTCGGCTGCATGGCGGACCCATAGTATTCGATTTTACTAATAAATGAAAACTGTATACAATTGAGTGTCAATACCCCCCTTTTTCCGGAGGTCTAAAGACCATGTCAGAAGAAACCGGCGCTAACGCCATCGATCCCAATACCATGTCTATCATCGTCACCAAGGGCAGCCTCGACTGGGCTTATCCTCCCTTTATTCTGGGTACCACGGCAGCCGCCATGGGTCTGGAAGTCACGATGTTTTTTACTTTTTACGGCCTGCCCCTTCTGCTCAAGAAGATGGACCTGAAAGTGACCCCTCTTGGCAATGCGGCGATGAAAATGCCGATGATGGGCGGACACATGGTTATGCCCAATATCGTAGCGGCGATTCCCGGCGTGGACGCCATGGCCTCCAAGATGATGAAAAACCTGATCAAGAAAAACGGCGTGGCTTCCATCGAGGACCTGCGTGACCTCGCGGTTGAGGCCGATGTCCGGATGATCGGTTGCCAGATGACGATGGACCTTTTTGACTACCAGGCCGACGAAATGATCGACGGAATTGAAGTGGGCGGCGCGGCGACCTATATCGAAGTTGCTACCAAGTCACACATCAACCTGTTCATCTGACCCGACACAGATTGCTTAACCCAAGGAAAACCGATATGGCAGATAAAGTATTAGACGCAAAAGGGCTTAACTGCCCGCTTCCCATTCTCAAGGCGAAAAAGGCGCTGAAAGATGTGCCTGACGGCGGAACGCTTGAAGTCCTGTCGACCGATCCGGGGTCAGTCGCTGATTTCCAGGCTTTTTGCCGGACCACCGGAAACGAGCTCGTTGAACACAGTGAAGAGGGCGGTGTTTATTCCTTCTTGATTCGTAAAGCCTGAAATTTTTTTGCGCTAATAAAAAAAGCGGCCAGCCAAAGCTGGCCGCTTTAATGGTGTCGTAAGAAAATCAGAAGCGCCAGCTGTAGCTAGCTTCCATTTCCCACTGGTACATCTCGAAACTTACGTTTTGGCTCGGATCGAAATTCTGAGGTCCGGTGACTTTCTTGTTCGGCGCATACATGAAGGACATGTTGAACTGCCTGCCCGGTGTCCGCTCCAGCGTGAATCCGGCCGTGAAGTGATTTTCTATCACGCCGGGCGCCAGGATGTTAAAGGTCATCTGGTCCGTTGGTATTGGTTGTTTTCCGTAGCTGTAACCAAAGCGCCAGGTCCAGTCTTCGCCGGCCTTGTATTTTGCGCCCAGCTTGTACACGGCCATGTTTTCCCAGCCAAACCCGCCGCCATTGTCGCCGCCCAGGCAGTTGCTAAGATTCGTGCCGCCGGCGCCAGCCGTCGGGCAGTTGAAAAGCAGCTGTATGGGATTGCCGACCGAATCGATATCGCTGTACCAGATGTATTCAAAATCAAAGTTCAGGTCCAGTTTCTCATTGGCGTGAAAGGTCAACCCGAATTTCAAGTCTGCCGGAATGTCCATGTCACCCTGCCGTGCAAACAGGTCCGAGTAATCATCGAACTCACCCATCCAGATCTTGGTCTGGTACATCAGTCCAAGGCTGACCCGGTCGGTAGGCAGATAGTGCAGGCCTACCTTGAGACCGCCGCCGAACGCCCAGTCGGTGCCGTTATTGGAAAGGTTGGAGGGCATGGTCATGCCACCGCTGGCGGCGAAGGTTTCGGTGTACGGGGCAAATGAACCGACGCCATTAGCCTTGAACATCTGGGCGACCAGGATCCCTGAAATGCCAAGTGAAAGGTTGTCGTTCATTTTCTTGGCCCAGGTGGCTTCGAGAAACGCCTGGCTGTAATTGACGCCGGCCTTGCCGAAACCATAAGTCCCATCGAACGTCGTCACGGGCGCCGGGCCCGGGCCGTCCGGGTCAAAGGTGGCTGTTCCGCCGTTCCAGTCGGTATTCATGCCGCCACGGCCATAAAAAGACAGCGCCCAAGCGCTGTCGTTGGACAGTTGCCAACTCTTGGCAATGTGCGGAATGACAAAATAATTGCTGTCGCTCTTTATGTTGTTGGGGCCAATGGTAAATGCACAGCCCTGAGGACCACACTGGCCATTGGCCAGGCTATCGGTGGTTTGATATTTACGGATCGGGCTGAAAAGCGCCGCGCCGACAATCAGCTGATCGCCCACGAAGGGAGCGACGGCCGGATTGTTGACCACGTCGATGGCGTCTTCCGGCAGGGCGATGCCCGAACCAGCCATGGCCTTGTTCTTTGTGCCAATACCATGGGTGAAATACCCGTTGGTTGCATAGGCGCTTCCAGCGGCGCACAAGCCGGTTACGACTGCGATGGTCGTTAACCAGTTCAGTTTCTTGTTCATGACGTGCCTCCATCAAACATACTAAGGATTATTACTTTAAGGGATTTTAATGTACAAATAGTTGAAACAAAAGGAATCATTTGTCAGCAAGGTGATCAAGATCAGTTTCGGTGCTGTAAACCTATTCGCTGCAATAAAGCTCGTGCATTAGTTCGACCATGCGCCCGGCTTTTCCGCTGGAAATGGAATAATAAATGGTTTGCGCTTCCCGGCGTGTTTTAACCAGGGATTCCTTGCGCATGCGTGCAAGGTGTTGCGAAAGGGGTGATTGTGGAATATCGAGCAGGTTGGCAAGTTCGCCAACGGACTTCTCACCCGAGGCCAGGTGACAAAGCACCATCAACCGATCCTTGTGGCCGAGTGTTTTCATCAGTTCGCTGGCCTGTTGCGCGGCGTTCGCCATTTTTCCCGCGTCGATCGTAACTTCTTCTGTCATTTCTGGTTTGTGATCCCCTGTCGGACAGTCCATAGCGTTTACCGATTGTAACCCGAATTACCTCAGGCTGTTTTTAATTAAGCGAGACTTTGAAATCGGAAGAAATTGAACAATTGCTCCCGACCTGCGGGTGTTTCGTGCCTCTCCTGGTGCTGTTCCTGCAGAGTGAATTCCGGTCCGAGTTCATCTCCCAGTTTTCCGGCGTCGTATTGCACGATATCCAGGCCGCTGCACTTCTGCGGACCGCCCGGGGCAAAAGTGGCCACGATGGCCTGTCCACCCGGCGCAAGCGCTTTGCGCAAAACAGTCATGTAGCGCTTCCGGTCTTTCGCTTCGGTCAAAAAATGAAAGGCGGCCCGGTCATGCCAGAGATCAAACTGCCGCGATGGCTCGTACACCGTCACATCCGCCTCGACCCAGGTAATCCGCTTCGCCCTCTGACCCAGTCTGCTCGACGCCTGGGCCAGGGCCGCGGCAGAAATATCGAGCACGGTAAGGTCGCGGTACCCCTGGTCCAGAAGGTGATCGACCAGAAGGGAGGCTCCCCCACCGATATCTACCAGTGCGGCATCCCTGCCGACCCCTGCGCGGGCGATCATCGACAGGGAAAGACGCGGGAACAGCTGGTACCAACTGGTTTCCTCTGCGGTCTTGTTTCCATAGACCGTTTCCCAGTGCCGTTTCCTGTCCGATTCGGAGATATTCATCTCTAGCCCGGTTCCTGCAAAAATAAATAGCTGTTCCTTCGGGATTCCTGTTTGATCCAAATCATTCTTCTTCGACAAATATTAGCAGAATTTAATGCATTGCCATTCACAAAAAGAATATTGGTCTAAGCTATGGGTTTCTACAACCCGATCCAAGGAACCACGATGAAAACCAGATTGCTTCTTACCCTGCTTCCAATGCTGTTGTTTTGCCTGACGGCGGCCGCAGAAGACACCACCTACCAGCCCTTCGTCCTGGCTTCGGTCAATGATACCGGGCTGGAAGCACAAACGCAGACCACGATTGATCTGCTGGCCGAAGCCGGGTTTAACCTCGTCGGCCAGTATTCTCCGGTTGAAGATGCCAATGTGCTTGTCGTTACCAGCCCTGCTCTTCTGGAAATTGCCGCCGCATCAGACAAGGGCGGCTACGGCGCCGGAGAGCGGGTCAGTATCACAGAACGGGGTGGCAAAACCGAGGTGGCGTTCATCAACCCCCTCTATATCCAGCACGCATACCGCATGGAAGCCGATATGCAGGAAACTTACGACCTTTTGAGCGCGACCCTGGGTAACGAAGTGAGTTTTGGGGCGGAAAAGAAATTGACCGCGAAAAAACTGGGTAAATACCACTACATGGCCACGATGCCGTACTTCGACGATCCGTATGAATTGGGAAGTTTCAACAGCCATGAGGCCGCTGTCGCAGCCGTTGAAGAAGGGCTGGCGGTTGAAGGCGATGCGCTGACCCTGGTTTACCGAATCGACATCCCCGGAAAGAACCAGACTGTTTTCGGTGTTGGCATGAAAGCCAGCAGCGATGCCGACGAAGAAATGGAAATCGACTCGGCACATCAACTGGCAATCGTCGATTTCGAGGGCTACAGCAAAGTGGCTTACTTCCCTTATGAAATTCTCGTAGACGACAATGACGTCGAAGCCCTGCACATGCGTTTCCGGATGGCGGTTCACTTCCCTGATCTGAGCATGACCGGTAAACACGGCTTCACGAAGCTCATCAAGGCCCCGGGCGCAACAGAAGACGCGCTGGAAGCCATGCTTGGCGCCGGTCAGTAGGGCGTTGAAAACCCATGGTTGTGTGTTGTCTTGTCGCGCTCTATATTAGGTTTTTATGATTGACGGGGCTTTTATGATCAACACATTTTCCAGAACATCTATCCTGCTGACTTTGTTGCTTTTTTCATTTGGTCTCTGGGCATCTGATCCGCTCTGGATCGATGTCCGGAGCCCTGATGAATACGCCTCCGGCCACGTCGAAGCCGCGGTAAATATCCCCTACACGGAGATTGGAGCGCGCATCAATGAGGTAACGGAAGACAAGGACGCCGTGATTTACGTCTACTGCCGGAGCGGCAGGCGCTCCGGCATCGCAAAGCAAACCCTGCAGGAAGCCGGGTTCCTCAACGTCGTCAACATTGGCGGTTTTGAAGAGGCGCAGGAGAAAGCGGCGAAGATGGACATCCAGTAAAACAACTTCCATGAACTCCAGGTACGGAGCCGGTTACCTGCGGTCAGGCTGAACCCTTCAGCTTCTGCACTCCCAGCAGGCGCAAGGCATATTTCTCGAAAAACGGCTCGACCTTGCCCTGCCTGATCTTGCGCAAATAATACTTTTCGAACCCAATCTTGGCCCAATGCACCCATTTGCCGGAGCCCGACCAGTTGGTGTTGCGCGGCGGAATCTGCGGCAGAGCCATAAACGCCACGCCGCGGTCACCAAAGTCCGCCAGGCAGAACGCATTCCAGGTTGCAGAGTGCGTCGGGTCTTTGCCCGCCAGTAATTCCGCAATGTTCTGAACCGTGGCCGTGACCATGGATTCGATCATGTAACCGGTTTTCGGCACACCTACCGGCAGGGGCGAACCACCAACCGGGGGAATCGCGACACAAACACCCACGGCGAAAATGTCCGGGAATGTCGGGTTACGCTGCTTCTTGTCGACCACAATAAAGCCTCTCGGGTTGGAAAGGCCTTCAATACCCATAACCGCCTCGATACCGGTAAACGCCGGCAGGATCATCGAGTGTGCAAACGCCAGTTCGTGGCTGGCCTTGTCGCTACCGTCATCGTTTACCT
>JAHEFT010000034.1:20245-26694 GCA_024640025.1 Chromatiales bacterium | reverse complement strand
GCAGGTGCGTGACACAAATGCGATTGAATACCTTATCGGCCGATTTCTTCGCCGCTTCGGCGACGATGGGTTTGTAGGATTCGCCGTGAATCATGATCTGCCAGCGCCCTTCGCGCATGAACCGGCCCGTTTCCGGATTCTTCATCAGTGGCAGGCCCCACTCTTCGAACTGGTGGACGGTGGAATCAACATGACGGGCCATATCAAACAGCAGGTCTTCGCGCACCATTCCCATCAAATCGATCCGCGCATACTCAACGTGGTCTTCCGGGTTATTTTCACCCCACCGCGTACCCATGTAGCAGTTGATGGCGTAAAGCCCCTGGGCGACAGCGCCGGAACGGTCGATATTGGCCTTTTCGGCAATAACGATTTTCTTGTCCTGGCCCCAAAACCGTGCTTCAAAGGCCGCGCCGCATCCGCCGAGGCCTGCTCCGGCAACCAGAATGTCGATGTTGTCTTCTACAATTGTTTTGTATGCCATCAGTACACCACACCTTTTTTGAACTTGAGACCATTTGATTCCAATGTGTGTACATCGCCATCGTCAAAGCGGATAAATTTCGGTTCGTTGTACAACAGTTGGCTGTCACGCATCTCCTGGGTCGGCCCGGGAACATCCGCAAGTTTCGGGGTGGCCGAGCCCCACGGCTTCGTGGTGATTGGTGACAGGAAGTTCTTTTCCGTGCCGTTTCTGAATTTGATGCGCCAGGCTATCGTGCCTTTGTCCTCTTCGCGGAGCACACGAACGCTGTGGCCGAGCGGTGCAAAGTCGGCGTAACCGCGCACGTCAATGGCGTTCTGAGGACAGGCTTTTACGCAGGAGTAACACTCCCAGCACATGTCGGGCTCGATATTGTAGGCGCGCCGATAGGTCTTATCGATATGCATGATATCGGAAGGGCAGATATCAACGCAGTGCCCACACCCATCGCATCTGGTCATGTATACAAAAGTAGGCATAAGGTTATTTCTCTCTGTTCAGAAGATTGATGTTGATCTGGATTCAGTAATGGCGCGGCTTTTCGCGCTTGATGCCAAGCCCCATGCTCAAAGGTGCATCCTTCAGCAACTCCATGGAGTGACGATCCCGGTCCGCCGGATTGGTCCGGTCCGCCGGTTCAGGCAGGTTGTTGCGCGAACCGTTGGCTTTCGACATCCGCTTTTCAAACGCCGCTGCCGGTTTGAAGAACATGTGGGCAAATTTGGACCACAAGACGGAGCCAAACAGCACCGCTGTCGCCAGCGCATACCCGGCAAGCGCAAGCATTGTCCAGGAACTGCCTGAAGCACTCAGATACGCCCAAACCAAACCTAAAGTCACACTCGCCAGAAGCGAAAGGATGAACAGGTCGGCACGAACGACACGAAATGGCGAATTCCCTTCAGCTGCAACGTCAACCCGGATAAAAAACCAGAACCAGTAGCCGCCGACGCACACGGCCAAAGCCCCGAGCCACCATAGTTGCGGCAGAATAGCAGGGGTGGGCATGGCGGGCGTTGGATACCAGAAGACCATGATGAAAGTGGTCACGGCATAGATGATGAACCCGTACATCGTGAGCAAATGGGCAATCCGGCGGCGCATATTACAGAATTCGCCAGACGCCATGACATCGACGACAGCTGTTTTGACGGCGATGGATACCACCTCTCCACCGCCGACTTTTTTTGCGCCCTTGCTTTTTGATTTTTGCCAGTTGTCAAAGAAGTATTTGGCACTGCCTTTGTGTATGGTGTCGAACAGCGTGCCACCCGCCACAAGAATGATCATGCATATGATATAAGCCTGAATGATAAAGGGCGATATGGTTGCAGATAGCTCTGCGAATGGATTGACAGTAAACATTTAACTCCCCAGTGTGAGACAGTTTTGATAAAACGTTGGGACCATTCAGACCCCGTTATCCAATAATCATATATAACTTAAACAACATCGCTAATTAGCAGAAAGCCGTGAAAACATTTCACCGGACAGACCTACGTTACGCCGGACCGCTCGCGGAGTAAATTACGAACGATCATTTGAGTGATCCAGCGTTGTGTAATAGTTTCGAAGTATCTCTACAACCTCCGGCCGACCAAATTCTATCGGCACCTCCAGGCCTTTTGACAGCATTTCTCTCTGTTCAGTGCCGGAGATATTAATTCGGTCACTTTCGCCATGGGGGCACGTTTTGCCCGTAGCCATACCGTGACATTTTTTGCAGAAAAAGGTCACGTGTATCTTTAATGGTTTTGTCACCAGGGCGTCGGGCGAAATCGTGTCAAATATCTGATGCGCGTCAAACGGCCCGTAATAATTGCCGACGCCAGCATGATCCCGTCCAACAATCAGGTGCGAACAGCCAAAATTCTGCCGTATCAGCGCATGGAACAGGGCTTCGCGAGGTCCGGCATAACGCATTTCAATGGGATAACCCGCTTGAATGATCGTGCCGGGGACGAAATAGTTGTCGATCATCGCCTGAATGGCTTCGGTCCGCACTTTCGCCGGAATATCGCCAGGTTTCAGTTTGCCAAGCACTTGATGGATAAACACTCCATCGGTGACTTCAACCGCAATCTTGACAAGGTGTTCATGGCTACGGTGCATCGGATTGCGGGTTTGAAAGGCAGTGATTTGCGACCAGCCCTTTTCGATGAATAGCGCCCGTGATTGAGCCGGACGAAGATAAAGTTCAGGATATTCTGTGGGATAGACGCCTTCCGACAAACAGGTGACTGGACCGGCGAGGTTGAATTCTGGCTGATCCAGGACATTTTTCACGCCGGGGTGGTCGCGATCAACGGTTCCATAAACCTGTTCGCATTCCAGTTTCCTGTCCGGGGTGTAGATTTCCTCTACCCGCATCAGCGCCAGAATTTCACCGCTCTCGCCGTCGACCAGTGCGACCTCATCCCCGCCTTCGATTTTTTCCGCCAGATCTCGCTGACAGGACAGGGTAATCGGGATCGGCCAGAAAAGCCCGCTGGAAAGTTTCATGTCTTCGCAGGCACCGCGCCAATCCGCCTCGCCCATAAACCCGTCAATGGGCGTGTAGGCACCCATCGCCAGCATCAGTACATCGGAAACTTCCCGGCTTGACATCGGGACCTGGAGTAGATCCCTTGCCCGCGCAATTTCCGCAGGCCGTTGCTCCGCGGGCAACAACAATGCATTTAATTCTCCACCACCATGGGGAGGCACCAACTCTGCCATAACGCGCTCCAGCCTTCCTGCATCGAGATTAATTCGATTTACTATTGTCGATTACGATACCGAAAACAGATCTGCTGTTGCAAGGTATATATTCAAATAGTTGAATATAGTTTTCCCAGCGGGGCCAAACACCAGCCCGTACAATCCTGTGCGCCCGTTGATCGGGTTCGCCGGATTGTCGCTAAACGGCAGGAAATCTGGCTTCAGCAACCCTCAGTAGCCATAAAAGGGGAGTTGCTGGTCGTTCTCGTTTTTCGGGTAGACCGGATCGCGCGGAGCCAGTTTATGAGGTGGCAGGCTATGCGCCTGCAAAAATTTATCGACTTCCTCTCGTGTCCAGTTGAGCAGCGGATTGATTCGAAGAACTTTGCCCTCGACATCAATACGATTGATCTGCGAGCGGCCGACAGCGTTGTGGTAAACCGCGCTGATCCAGCACTCGAAACCGTCAAGCGACTTGTTGAGATGCATCGCTGTCTTCACGGTGCCGAGCACACCATTGTAGCTCGCCTTTAGCCATTCCACATGATCGCGATCGCCCGGCATCGTATCCGACTCTCTCTTTTGAGGCTCCCGGATATCGGTAAGGCCCAGTTTATCGATGATGAACTGCTTGTATTCCACACTCTCGGGATAAATGGTCCCGGCGTGACAGAACACGATGGGTGTTGCCGGATCTATGTCGGCCAACATTTGCAGTACCACTATGCTCCGCGCTCTTAAGGAGGCGGACACGATAGTTTTTCCCTTGAAGTGGTCGTTTACCAGATACTCGATGAGGGAATAACAATTGAGGTTTTTTGTCTTCTCCTGAATCTCGACCAGCATGGTAATGTCTCTTCCAAGTTTTCCGGCTACCCTTGAAGGGTTCTACACGAATATCCTGCATGTTTCAATCTGGAGCACAGGCAGCATTTAAGCCATATTGCCAGCAATCCGCCTATAATGAACATCGCTTTACATCCGTCTTCAGACAGCCCGTATTGCGTTCATGGTACAGAACCCGCGCAAGGCTTCCCTCCACGTGCTGCGCTAGCACAGAGCCGGAGCCATCCGTTGAACCGTCGTCAACGACGATTGTTTCATCGTCGCCGCCAACGACTTCCCGCACTCTGAGCACAACCTCCCTGATCGTGTCTGCCTCGTTGTAGCACGGAATGATGACTGACAAATCCATACACCTACTCACTTTCCATCACCGGGTCGGCTGCTCCACCAGTTCCAGCCGCGCAAGGGCCAGGCCGAGTTTCCGGGTATCCCAGCTCTCGCCCACACTGCTCGGGGACACCGGATCGGAGAATGTAAATCGGATTTCCAGGACGCCATCCAGGCGAATGTCGCCAGTTTCGAGTGGAATCACTGCATCGACCGTCGAAGCGACCCGGTTCAGCCGGTATTTTCCCGCCGCTCTTTCGCCCAAATGGATTTCGACGTCAAGCACGTGGTCGCCAGGTACATAGCCGTGGCCGCTCAGCTGCAGAGCGAGGCCGTCACGGTACGCAACGCTCGGTACCCAGATGCTGGCGGTGTCCGCAACACTCCAGCGATAGTCTTGCGGATCTCTTGACCATCCGGAGAGGAACAGCGCGTCCGTTGCCGCGGCAACCGCCAGGTTGAGCCCGGTGAGACTGCCCAGTTCCGAAGCCAGACGCGCCAGCGGACCCACCGGGCTGTCGCTCCACCGGCCGGATTCGATTTCCAGCATCGCCACGCGCCCCTCGAACCGCCGGCTCAGCAGCCAGCCGGCCACCGGTGTGAAAACCGGTCCGGACGCGGCCTTGCCGAGCAGGTTCCAGCCGGGCGGCGGAACTGCGGCGTATCCATTGATGGTCGGGATGCCCAGCATCTGGGATGCCCGGATGGCAAGGACCTGCGTTTCGACACTCTCGCCCAGGACCCGATTGGCATCCCCGTCCGCGCGCGAATCCCGCCAGGCCCAGAAGGCATCCACCGGGAACGAGGGCTGCGCAAGCACAGCTTGCAAACGCGCTTCGTCGGCAAGCCGCAGACGGTGCGGATAAGGCCGCTGCACGTTTTCAACCAGGAGCAGCCCCGCCACACCGAAAAGAATCACGGCCAGAATAACCGGTCGGCGGGCGCGCCAGGCCGACAGCACTTCACTGGCCACCAGGGCCAGAAATACCAGGGCCAAAGCGTAGTAAATCATGTTGATGCGAAACACCGCGCGGATACCGTCCGCGCCGGGAATCCAGGCCATGACCCAGCGCCACAGGCTGAAATCGTCGACCCGGACCATCAGCGCCCAACCCACCAGGACGATCGCTCCCAGCAGCACACGGCGCAAATCGTCTCCGCCCGGACTGCGCAGGTAGCGCCACAACATAACCAGCCACGCACCCAGGAACACTGCCAGGAACAGCCACGGAAATCCGAAGGCGAGTTCCTGCTGCGGGTGGTTGCCGTCGGGAACCGGTAACGGCAGCCGGATCACATGATTCCAGAATGCACCGTACTCGTTTTGCGAGCCGATATAGGCGGGGGGAGGAAGCGTAATCTGTGCAATCTCGAAGGGCCAGCCTCCGCTCGCCAACCGCGGCGGCAGATAGATGACGAGGAACAGCGCCACGAACGGAACGGCCGTCAGTGTTCCGGTAATCCAAAGCAAACGTCGCTGCGCGAGCCAGCGCAATCCACTCCGATACTGCGCCAGCCGGGGAAGGAAACAGATCAGAAGGCCGAGTGCCGCAACGAACAGGGAAAACCAGGCCACGTAGTAGTTGCTGATCGCGATCAGCGAAAACAGTGCCGCTGCAAGCGCTACCTGCAGCATGGCGCGCTGCCGGCGCCCGCTGGCGAACGCATCCAGCCCGCCGGTGAATAGCAGGATGACCCACGGCAGCAACCAGATGCTGAGCAGTTGGACCCGTGAATACGCCACCGCAAGCTGGATCGGTGCACCGACCAGGAAAAGCGCGGAAAAGAACAGGGCCGGCCAGGGGCCGACGCCAAAACGGCAGAGTAGCGTGCGAAAACCCAGGAAACCCGCGACTGCGAAGACTGCGGCGGAGGCGGACATCGCGCTCAGCGGCTTCAGCCCTGCAAAACGGAACAGCGCATGGACGCTGCCGTTCAACAGAAAAGTGTCGGTCAGACCCAGCGTGTGTTCGTAGGGAAAGAAGTAGCCGGGCCGGCTCCAGGCCACCTCGCCACTGAAGAACCGATACCAATGCTCCAGGGCTGCGAGCACCAGCCGGCCATCGATGTGGTCCACGATCCCCTTGTCCCC
>JAHEFT010000034.1:0-20145 GCA_024640025.1 Chromatiales bacterium | reverse complement strand
CCCACTGTGCAGGCATTGGGCGAATAGCTCGGAAGTGTCCACCAGACCGGCGTGACTTCACTCACCTATTCTTGGTGAACGTGAAAGCTGGGGCACTTTAGTCAGTGGACTTCGTTCCGGATCGAAGAGAACGGTAACTACCGGCCGGGGTGCAGTGATCTGCTAAACATCACCGACCGATGATCTGAAAATCTGCGCCTCAATTGATCAATGGGAGAAGCAGCGGTCACCGGTCATAAACGGGATGGGTAGTGCGTTGATGGTTCGGTGAAACGATGTGCCTGTCTGCGGTGAGATTACTCTGATAAAAAAGGGGCCGGAAAAAGGGGGCGGTATTTTATTACCGCCCCCAGAGCTCTGGTTGATGGCTTTGATACTTGTTAGGCAATAGTAAACTGAGCAGTGGGTGCCGGCACGATCACATATGCGAGCGAATCACCGGAAACTGCAGTGATGGTATAAGTTCCTTCACCACTGAAGTTTTTCGTCTGCAAATTAAACTGCCACTTGCTTCCGGAATAATTGAACTGATTTCCGTCATCCCCTTGGCCTGCTGACAGGAACACATCGTCTGGTGGCGCAGACGGGCCACCGCCATTGAAATCAACTTCAACTATAAGTAATTTAAACACTATATTTGCTGTTAACCCAAAGTATTGAGCAGCAATTCAAATCAGTTCTTCATCCAAATGGCTGCGCAATTTGATCAACTTTGAGCGCTCAGATCTGAATAGTGGCCGGATCTTCTATACTGGCGATGACCCTGACGTCACCGCCACATTCGCTACAGGTTTCTACTTCAATATTAAAAATGCGCTGCAACTGCTTTGCCCATGTTATTGCCAGGGATGGCATGTATGCCGGTTTTGCAGCAGCAAAACCGGTCGTTTAAGCCCGCTTTTCGGCAGGGGTTTGGCCGGCCTCATCAACTGTGTGGCACTATATGCCTTTGCCCCACCTGTCTGATGTCACCCCTGCCCGATACTTACTATTGGGTGCGAATACACCGTGAAACCGGGTCAGATTGACTCTTGGTTTGGGCACCAGTGCTACCAGACTGCTCTTTTGGAAAAGCCCCTGCGAGCTGCATGCCCTTCATACACTATCCCTTGATTCACCTGCACGCAGCTAAATAAAATTTCCTCAAACGGAGATTCGCATTTTCCGGAACCGGGGGCCTGCGGCATCCACTATAATCGTCTTGTCATAAACGCTCGTATTCACGCCTTATCCGGAACATTGGACATGAACTCAGAACCGCTGGTTACCGTTATTATCCCGGTCCGTGATGACCCGGCTGGTATCCGTCAGGTTCTCGTGTGCCTGAAAAAGCAAACACTGCCAGGCAACCGGTTCGAGGTCATTATTGGCGATGACGGTTCCCGACCTGACCTTGCTCCCGATACCGCAACTCGGAACCTGGACGTCAAACGGGTTACAGGTCCACCGCTAACCTCGTACGCCGCTCGTAACCTCGCAGCCCGGCAAGCGCGAGGTCAGGTGCTTGCATTTTGCGACGCCGACTGTCTGCCGGAACCCACGTGGCTGGAGGGCGGACTTGCAATGCTTGAAGGCGCTGACCTGGTGGCAGGAGAAGTACAGTTTCGAGCGCCTGATCGGCCAACGATGTGGTCCCTATTGACCATAGACCTTTTTCTCGACCAAAAACAGAATGTCAGTCTCTCTCGCGGAGTCACGGCAAACCTGATTGTCCGGCGAAATGATTTCGAAAACATGGGCGGATTCGATCAATCTTTGCCTTCCGGAGGTGACTATGATTTTGTAGGACGCATGGTCGACAGTGGCGCACGCCTTCGCTTTGGCCCAAACGCGGTGGTGGGACACCCCACAATGGATCAGGCTCGGCCATTTTTGAGCAAAATTTTCAGAACCAACCTGTGGAGTGGCGTACGTCGCGCCAGAAACAAAGACAGGTTTGACCTGGCTGGAATCCTGGTGCTGGTGCCCGTTCTCGGTGTTATGCTAGCTCGCCGCAATGCCTTGCGTCCTGCTTTTGACCTCCAACAGGAGCGTCTCAGAGCTTCGAACGTGAAACCCCGGTGGCGCGAACGGATTCTGGCCGTGGCGGCGTTGTATTGCGTCATCTGTTTTGTGGCAGTCGCCGGTCGATCACTGGGGTGGCTCAAAGGTGCTCGCCTGGCTCGGCAAGGTGCAGGTCCAGTTTATTCAACTCCCGGCAAATCCGGTTTCAATACGGCACCTCACGAAGGTGAGGGTGCGTGCTGATAATTGCCAGGAAAGTGGGGCGACTGGCCAACCGGCTTTTGCTTTTTGCACATTTCATTGGCGCGGCCAGGGAGCATGGATTCCGTGTCGTAAATCCTGCGTTTGAGCATTACGCCAGATATTTTCCTGCGACCTCCAGAGACTTATTCTGCCGGTTTCCATCAGCAGCCGCTTTTCCATCGTTTGGTTTCATGGGCAGATCCAGCCTCTATCGGCTGGCACAGATCACCGCCAATACTTTGCACGCTTTGCAACAGAGCGGTTTTGTCACAGGCTTGATCCGCTTGCGCCGCGACCAGCAGCTGGACCTTGATGGCCCTGCTTTTCTTTTAAAAATGCAAAGACACCGCGTATTGTTTGTACAAGACTGGTTTTTTCGCAGTTCAGTTGACTGCGAGAAGCATGGCGATGCCATCCGTTCATACTTCACCCCGTGGGAGCACCACCTCGATCGATCCAGGGCGCTGGTCGAACCCGCGCGCCGGACTGGCAACTTACTGGTTGGCGTCCACATCCGGCAGGGGGACTATTCATCGTTCAAGGAAGGCCGGTATTTTTACACTCACGGTGAATACCGCAATTTTATGGAACAAATCAGGGCCATTTTCCCGGAACGGTCGGTATCTTTTTTTGCCAGCTCCGATGCGCCCATTCCCGACGGTGTCTTTAGCGGTTTGGACCTGTATTACGGAAACGGACATGAACTGGAAGACCTCTATGCGCTCGCCGAGTGCGACTTCATTATTGGCCCGCCCAGCACGTACAGCCGGTGGGCGTCGTATTACGGCAAAGTCCCGCGACTGGAAATAGTTGACCCGGCCATCCCACTAGCGCCGGAGTTATTCAACGTGGACACCCGCCTGCTTCACCTTTCGCTGCTCGATTCGTTAGCGGATTGGCAAGACCCACGAAAGTAGAGGCGAAATGGGTGTCGTGGATAGAAGATATAGACGTCTCCTTTTTCCTTTTTCCTTTCCCTAAAAGAAACCCCGCCACGAGGGCGGGGTTTTGGATTGCTGGGGTCAGAGTAAGGGATTTAGTCTGACCCCGGTCTTGCGGGGCTTGGTCTGCCTTACATCATGCCGCCCATTCCGCCCATGCCACCCATGTCTCCGCCACCCATCGGCGGCTCATCCTTCGGGAGCTCCGCAACCATGGCTTCGGTGGTGATCATCAGGCCGGCGACCGATGAAGCGTTCTGCAGCGCTGAACGCACGACCTTGGTCGGATCCAGGATGCCTGCTTCGATCATGTCGGTGTACTCGCCGGTAGCGGCGTTGTAACCGTAGTTGCCTTTACCGTCGCGAACCTTGTTCAGCACCACCGAGCCCTCTTCACCGGCATTGGTGACGATCTGGCGCAGCGGTTCCTGCATGGCGCGCATGGCAATGGCGACACCCACGTTCTGGTCTTCATTGTCGCCCTTGACCTTGGCGACCGCGGTCAGTGCGCGAACCAGCGCGACACCACCACCCGGCACCACGCCTTCTTCAACGGCGGCTCGGGTAGCGTGCAGCGCGTCTTCAACGCGGGCTTTCTTCTCTTTCATTTCCACTTCGGTGGCAGCGCCGACCTTGATCACGGCAACACCGCCGGCCAGCTTGGCCACGCGTTCCTGCAGTTTTTCACGGTCGTAATCAGAGGTGGATTCTTCGATCTGCGCGCGGATCTGCTTGACCCGGCTTTCGATCTGAGAAGATTCTCCAGCGCCGTCGATGATGGTGGTGTTTTCCTTGGTGATGCTGATCTTCTTGGCAGAACCCAGGTCGTCCAGCGTGGCCTTCTCCAGGCTCAGGCCGACTTCCTCGGAAATCACGGTGCCACCGGTCAGTACAGCGATGTCTTCCAGCATGGCTTTGCGGCGGTCGCCGAAACCAGGCGCCTTGACGGCCGCGACCTTGACGATGCCGCGAATGGTATTGACCACCAGGGTGGCCAGCGCTTCGCCTTCGACGTCTTCCGCGATGATCAGCAAGGACCGGCCGGACTTGGCCACGCCTTCCAGCACGGGCAACATGTCGCGAACATTGCTGATTTTCTTGTCGTGCAGCAGGATGTAGGGCTCTTCGAGCTCTACACTCATGGATTGCTGGTCGTTGATGAAGTAGGGCGAGAGGTAACCGCGATCGAACTGCATGCCTTCCACCACATCCAGCTCGTTGGCCAGGCCGGAAGCGTCTTCAACCGTGATCACGCCTTCCTTTCCAACCTTGTCCATGGCCTCGGCGATCAGCTCGCCCACTTCCGTATCGGAGTTGGCGGAGATCGAACCGACCTGGGCAATGGCTGCGCTGGTCGTGCAGGGAGTTGATTGCTTTTTCAGCGACTCGGTTGCGGCCAATACGGCTTTATCGATGCCGCGCTTCAGATCCATCGGATTCATTCCGGCAGCGACGGCTTTCATCCCCTCGCGCAACATGGCCTGGGCCAGAACGGTTGCGGTGGTGGTGCCGTCACCGGCCACGTCTGAAGTCTTGGAAGCGACTTCCTTGACCATCTGTGCGCCCATGTTCTCGAACTTGTTTTCCAGCTCGATTTCCTTGGCGACGGAAACACCGTCCTTGGTCACGGTCGGTGCGCCGAAGGACTTGTCCAGCACTACGTTGCGGCCCTTGGGACCCAGCGTTACCTTGACTGCGTCAGCCAGGATGTTGACGCCCTTGATCATCTTTCCACGGGCGTCTTCACCAAATCGTACGTCTTTTGCACTCATTGTTTATTCCTCAATTCCAAATTCGTTTATCGGGAGGCCACTTGGCCTGCGCCGTTCATTTTTCGATGATGGCCATGATGTCGTCTTCGCGCATGACGAGCAGTTCCTCGCCATCCACCTTGACTTCAGTGCCTGCATACTTTCCGAACAGAACGGTGTCGCCTTTTTTGACATCCAGGCCACGCTGTTCGCCGTTGTCGAGTACTTTGCCGTTTCCTACGGCCAGCACTTTTCCACGGATCGGTTTTTCCGCCGCATTATCAGGAATAACGATTCCTCCGGCGGACAGTTTTTCTTCCTCGACGCGCTTGACGATTACGCGGTCATGCAAAGGACGAAGTTTCATTTCAGAATCTCCCAAATATTTAATAATGTTTGAACGGATAAACAGACAGGTAACGCCCGCCTGCGACATCTATTGCCTGCAACCCGGCGTAACGCCTTTATCACAGTCTGTGCAGCTAAATTGGGTTGGCAAAAATTCATTTCAAGGGATGGAGGCATATATGTTTCAAATTTCGTCCGGATCAATGGATTGGATAGGACAAAATTAGCGCCGTGAGGGCCACTGCCACCCCCCAAACTCAACCAACAGCAGAAAGTAGCGGTTCTATCCACCATCGGACCGTTGCTGGTGGTTGCCTGCGCCGGCCAGACCGGTTGCCACCGGTATGTCTGTGCCTGTTTGTAACCTTTTTATTCCAACTGCGTTTATTCTTCAGACATGAGCAGAACATTTCATCAATTGGTGGATGAGTACCAGGACCAGGCATGGACCCTGGCCCGTTATCTGCTCAAGGACCCCTCCGAAGCGGAGGATGCGTGCCAGGAGGCTTTCGTCAAGCTCTGGCACAAACAGGATTCGATTGACCCTGAAAAGATCAGGCCCTGGTTGATGAAAGTGACACGAAACGGATGCCTGGATCGCCTGCGGCGCAGGCATCCAACCGAGGAACTGCAGGAATGGCATCAGCCGGATGCAGTTCCCGGGCCGATGCAGGGAATGCACCAGCAGGAACTGGGCGCCCGCCTGAAAGACACCATCAATGGACTGAGGGAGCCATACCGTTCACTGGTGGTGCTCAGGGATGTCCATCAGCACAGCTACGAAGAAGTAGGGGCCGTTTTGGAACTGAATATTTCGCAGGTAAAGACCTACCTGCATCGGGCAAGAAAACAGTTGCGGGAGCAATTGGCAGAGGTAAGACCATGAACAAAGATGAACAGACCACGGAACAACAGATCGAAAAGATGATGGGGCAACTCGCCATCGAGAAAGCGCCGGCGAGCCTGTCGGCTCGACTGCATCGAATTCCGGAGGAAGAGGGTCGCAAGGAGCGCAGAAAGCAACCGCGCTGGTCCTGGCTCAGGACCGGGCCGTTTCCGCGATGGGTGCTGGCGCCGGCGTTTGCCGCTATACCCCTGCTGGTGATTGCGGTCATGCTGATGCAGTCCAGGCAGCCTTCACCTGCCGAGGTCGAACAGGCGCGCCATGATCTGGCCATTGCCTTCAGCTACCTGGACAAGGTGGGTTTCCGGACCGGCAATGAAATTCAAACGGTACTGGGTGCTGAATTACGTCACAGCGTCAAGGACCCCTTGTTAGAACACTTGCCTTTTACTGAACAATCCCACAAGGAGGAAACGTCATGAAAACTTCAATACTCAACAAACTTTTGGCAGGGTGCCTGACTGTTCTGGTCAGCCTTCCCGCGATGGCCCAGGAGGACGCGCTAAAGGGTTTTGCGGGCTACGTGGATTTTGGCGAGCTCAACAGTCTTTTTGGCGAACCCACGGTTCAGATATCCGTCGGCGAATCGTTACTGGGACTGGTGAGTTCACTCAGCGCCAGCGAGGATCCGGAGACGGCCGAGCTGTTCAAACGCCTGAACGGAGTCCGCGTCAGCGTGTTTGAAACCGAGAGCATGGTAGACGGCGCGGTTGATCTGATCAAAAACGTATCGTCAAAACTCACCGGGCTTGGCTGGGAGTCCGTTGTCACCGTTAATTCCGAAGATGAACAGGTCCGGATCTTCATGATGATGAACAGCAACAAGGTCGAAGGCATCACCGTGATGGCCCTGGAAGAAACGGAAGCGGTGTTCGTGAACATTATCGGAAGCATCAGCCCCGAAGAACTGGGCAAGGTAATGGAAAACTTCGATATTGACGTCAACGACATTGAGATCCATTAGGGTGGAACATTGCTGGCCTAATCATACGATTCTGCGGCTTTTCTTCGTCGCAGGTCTCTCCATCCTGCTTGGCGCCTGCAGCCTGACGGCGCCAAGAAGCAGTGCCGGGTACGCCGATCTCGATTCCCTGGGTTTCAGGGATGTCGATAACGTCCTGACCCTATCCATCGGTCCGGCGCTGCTGCGTTTTGCCGCCGGCCATGTCGATGACGAGCCGGAAGTGAAAGCCTTGCTGAAAAGCCTGGACGGGATTCGTATCCGTATTTACGAGATTGATGGCGACGCTGGACGTGTCGCCGGGCGAATGAGCGCCATGAGCGGGCGGCTTCAGGAAAATGGCTGGGAGCCGGTATTGTCGATCAAGGAGGGCGATGAAGCGACGCACATGTTGCTGCGGCTGGTCGATGGCCAGGTTTGCGGCATGACGGTACTGGTGTCAGACGGAGATTCGGAAGCGGTCGTGATCAACCTGATGGGCGATATCAGGCCGGAACAGTTCGGCGACGTCATGCTGGCGCTTGATGTGGATACACCCGGAGTCGAAGTGGTTGAGCGCGCGGTCAACGAGAAGGGCTGACCAGCCGGTTAAACACAATTGAATTGAAAAATGTCGTCTCCGGTATCAGACTCCCGTGATGCGATATTTTTTCCTTTTGATCACGGTGTTTGTCTGCGGTTCCTGCACCGCACAGGATCCCTATGTTGTGCTCAACGGAGTCCGTTTCACCGTGGAGCTGGCTGAGACTCCGGACCAACAGGCTTTGGGCCTGATGTTTCGTGAAAACCTTCCCGACGATCACGGCATGTTGTTCCCCTTTCCCTCCTCAGTGAGACGAAGTTTCTGGATGAAAAATACGCGAATTCCACTCGATATCTTCTATTTTGATGAGAATCTGTCGCTGGTCAGCGTGTCCGAGAACACGCCCCCCTGCCGTACGCAACGATGTCCCAGCTACCCCAGCGCCGGCCCGGCAAAGTACGTATTGGAACTAAATTCCGGCAAGGCTGCGGAATTGGGCGTGCAGGCCGGCGACGTACTGGAACTGCACCTGGACTGAAGACAGGCAGGGGTTTGATGTTAAAATAGAGTGCCCGGTCGGCAGGCATCCCAGTGGAGACCTGGCGGCTAATCATTAACGCAACATGGTACAAGAGGGAAAAAGATGGCTGGGAAATTTGTCGTATTCAAAGGAAAAGATGGTCAGGATTATTTCAGGCTGAAGTCAGGAAATGGCGAAATTATTCTGTCCAGCGAGGGTTACAAATCCAGAAAATCCTGCGCGAATGGTATTGAATCGGTCCGTAAGAATTCTCAGGATGAAAGCCGGTTCGAGGTCAAAACCGCAAAAGACGGTCGCGAATATTTCATTCTGAAAGCTGCTAACGGGCAGGAAATTGGCCGCAGCCAGATGTATAAATCAGGCAGTGGTTGCCGAAACGGAATGAAGTCGGTTGCCAGGAATGCAGCTGACGCATCTGTGGTCGAAGAATAGCGTTCGCCTCAATCTGAAAAAGAGCGGGCTCCGGCCCGCTTTTTTTAGTTAGGCTGATCGGGAAAAGGCGTGACTCCATTGTCCGGTTGCAAACGAAAGACACAGAAAATCATCCAGATAAGCGACTGTCATGTCTCCGTTGACTGCCGGGCCGACTATCGTGGACAAAACCCGGATCGGAACCTGCAGAGTCTGCTGCCGGTGATGCGCGCCTGGGACCCCGACCTGCTGCTACTGACCGGGGACGTCAGTGAAGACGCCAGCCCGGCGTCCTATGCAAGGGTGGCTGCCATGACGGGCACAGTCGGTGCGCCCTTGCTGGCGCTGCCGGGAAACCACGACCTCCCGAAGGTGATGAAAAAGCACTTTCCATTGGGCCCCTGGGATGGACCTTTTGCCTGCGAAGCGGGGCCCTGGTTACTGGTTCTTATGGATTCAACCGCGAGAGGAAGTATTGCAGGCACTTTCAGTCAGCAGGACATGGAGCGGTTCGACCGGCTGCTACGGGGCAGCAGCGCCGAATTCGTACTGGTTGCACTTCACCACCAGCCGGTTCCGGTCAATTCACCCTGGATAGACCGTTACGCGCTGGAAAACCCGGACTTGTTTTTCCAATTCATTGACCGGGATTCCCGCGTCAGGTGCATCACCTGGGGACATATACACCAGGATTTCTGTTCGCGTCGGCACGGCGTCAGATTGTTCGGAGCACCTTCGACAGCGGCCAATAGCCTGCCGCAAACCCGGCGGTTCACACTGGACCTGGCAGGACCTGCCTGCCGTTGGTTCGAACTGGGAGTGGACGGTGGCCTGGAAACCGGAATTCTGCAGCCGGCTCAGTCCTCCACGGGCAAAACAAGCCAGAGAATCAAGTAAACGATGATTCCGGGAAATGCCGCCGAGCAGATGGAAAGCAGCACATAAGCCACCCGGGTTCCGGTGACTGACCAGCCAAAATGCCGTGCAATTCCGGCGCAGACGCCCGCGATCATTGAATTCCGCCTGGACCGCCTGATTCCGCCTTGCTCACTCATGGACATCGCCGTGCATCTGCTGGTTGAACTTAAGAATAACCCAAACCGGAAAAAAAGGCTGGACCGTTTTGGACTCAGATCTCGATCATCTCAAAATCTTCCTTGCCCGCACCGCAATCGGGGCAAACCCAGTACTCGGGAACGTCCTCCCAGCGGGTACCGGGGGCAAGGCCCTCTTCGGGGGCACCCTTTTCCTCTTCGTAAATCCAGCCGCAAATGATACACATCCAGTTTTTGTAGCTGTTTTCGCTCACTTTCCGTCACCTTCCTGCAAAAAGGGGCGTAGTTTGCCATACAATACCGCGATGAACATTAGCAAAGATCTGATTAACCGGGCCCGTATCCATATTCCTGGCGGCGTAAACTCTCCTGTCCGTGCATTTAATGGGGTTGGCGGCGACCCGGTGTTTTTTGAACGGGCGGAGGGTGCCTTTCTCCACGACGTGGATGGCCGTTCCTACATCGACTATGTCGGGTCATGGGGTCCCATGATTACCGGCCACGCGCACCCGCAAATCATTTCCGCGGTGCGGGAGGCGGCAGGCAGGGGGCTCAGTTTCGGAGCGCCGTGCCCGGCTGAAGTAGAAATGGCGGACCGCCTGTGCGCCATCGTCCCTGCCATGGACATGGTGCGGATGGTGAATTCCGGCACCGAAGCGACCATGAGCGCCATCCGGGTTGCCCGGGCCGCAACAGGGCGCGACCTGATCATCAAGTTCGAAGGTTGTTACCACGGCCATGCGGACAGTTTCCTGGTGAAAGCGGGCAGCGGGGCACTGACTCTGGGTGTTCCGAATTCCCCGGGCGTACCGCGGGCGATTGCCGATCTGACGGTCACGCTTCCGTACAATGACCTGGCGGCCGTCACAGAGTGCCTGGCTACCCGTGGTCAGGATATTGCGGCCATCATCGTGGAACCCGTGGCGGGTAATATGAACTGCATTCCGCCGGTCGAAGGCTACCTGGAAGGACTGCGAGCAGCCTGTGATGAACATGGTTGCCTGCTGATTTTCGATGAAGTCATGACCGGTTTTCGCGTGGCGCTTCAGGGTGCGCAGGGCCTGTACGGTATCACCCCGGACCTGTCCACGTTTGGAAAGGTCATCGGCGGTGGAATGCCGGTGGGCGCCTTTGGCGGCAAGAGCGAATTCATGGAAATGGTTGCGCCCAGCGGACCGGTCTACCAGGCCGGAACGCTCTCAGGGAACCCAGTCGCCATGGCGGCGGGCCTTGCCAATCTCGCATTGATTTCACGCGAAGGCTTCTTTGAGAAGCTCACCGAAAGCACCGGCAAACTGGTCAAAGGGATACAGGAAGTGGCCGACCAGGCGGGTGTGCCGTTCAGGACCACCCAGGTAGGCGGAATGTTTGGTCTGTTTTTCACTAATGCGGAACAGGTGGTGAATTTCGCGGAAGCAGGGCAGTGTGACGTGAATGCATTCAAAACGTTTTATCACCTGATGCTGGAACGTGGTGTGTACCTGGCACCGTCAGCATTCGAGGCCGGCTTCGTTTCCTCCGCGCATACCGATGAACACATCGAGTCGACCATTGCAGCCGCCCGCGAATCATTTAGCCGGCTCTAGCCTGGGAAAACGACCTGAGACGGTAGAATGGCCGCTCCACGAGGTAATAACTGGCGGAAGCCACACCGATTGCAGCCATGGCGTTGAGCGGAAAAGTGACCCAGTGGGACAGGCTGGCATACGAATCGGCAAACAGAAACTGTACCTGTTGCATCACTACAAAATGCCAAAGGTACAGGCTGTAGGAAATCAGCCCCAGGAAGTAAACGGCGCGGTTTGCCAGCAAAAAGGTCCCGATCCGTGAACCCCAGTAAAGTGCGAGAACCGCTGTAGACAGGGTCAGACCTAAAATAACAGGGGCGGTGATCATGGCCCAGTGGCCCATCCAGTAATCAGCGCCGGCGCCGAGGACCATCCGCCAGAGCCACAGGGCGGGCACCAGCAAACCCAGGATGAACATGAGGTCAAGCACCCAGGCGGCCGGTCGTGGCTGGCTCTTCATGCTAGCCCATTCAGCGATGAGAGCAGCGCTGGCGCCGAGCAGAAATTCGGAAAGAGACCCGGGCAGCTGGGATGCGGCAAGAAAGACCGCCCCGGCGCCAGATTCTCCAAAGTGGGCTGCAGCCCACAGCCGGTATCCCGTGCTGATCATGATGCCCAGTAACAGGACCGGAACCCACCTGGCCGGCCGCAGGAAAGGCGCAAGCAGGGGCAAAAGCAGATAGAAACCCATTTCCACCGGCAAGGTCCACCAGACTCCGACCATCGGCTGGACCGGGTGCCAGCCGATGTTGAAAAACATCAGCAGATGCGCAGCCAACGATGGGGGTGTGAGTGGCGTCCAGGTCAGGAACCAGGAACCCACGATCAGGATGATGACCAGTTGTGCATAGTAGGCAGGGAATACCCGCAACAAACGGCGTCTGAAATAGTGGCCTGGTTTTGGTCCGGGTTGGCGGTACAGCGCAGTCCGGGCAAAGGGTAACGTCAACAGGAACCCGCTGAGGACAAAAAAGATATCCACACCCGTGTAACCGAAGCCCAGCGGAAACTGCAGGAGGCGTCCGACCAGGGGAACGGCCAGATCCAGCCTGATGCCGGGATGAAGCGCTTCGTAGTGAAAGAAAAAGACGAGAAGCGCCGCGACCCCCCTCAGGCCGGTCAGAGAAGCTACGTATCGTCGGTCATGACTGGCGGAGGGGATGCTTTCGCCATTTTCATCCATCCAGGAACAGGTCTTTCATCAGGGGTGTTCCTGGTTTGACCGAGTACTTCTCAAAATGGGTAACGCCGGTTCCGCGCAGTACATCTTCGTCGAGGAAAAAGTGCCCGGTGCATTGGCGGGCATTCTGGCGGAAAATGGCGTGGGCTGCGTCCGCCATGATCTCTTCGGTCCGGCAGTGTTCCGGTTTGAACTGACCGTCAAACACATTTAGCGCGGCTGTTGCAATGACAGTGCGGGGCCAGAGTGCGTTAAATGCAATACCAGCCTTGCGGAATTCTTCCGCCATACCCAGCACACACATGCTCATGCCGTACTTGGCCATGGTGTAGGCCACGTGGTCTTTGAACCATTTAGGATTCATGTTCAGGGGTGGAGAGAGGTTCAGCACATGGGGGTTGGCCGCCTTCATCAGATGAGGGATGCAAGCCCGGGACATCAGGTAGGTGCCGCGGACGTTGGTGTTGAACATCAGGTCAAACCGCTTGATGGGCAGGTCGGTGGTGCCGGCGAGCATGATGGCGCTGGCATTATTAACCAGGATATCCAATCCACCGAAGCGGTCGATAGTTTCCCGGACAGCATTTTCGACCGAAGCCTCATCGCGGACATCCAACCGGATAGCCAGGCCCTGGCCGCCGGCAGCATCAATTTCCTCGACTGCTGTGTGAATGGTACCTGGCAATACCGGGTGTTTCTGATGGGTCTTGGCGGCAACGGCGATATTGGCGCCGTCACGGGCCGCCCTGATGGCGATTGCTTTCCCGATTCCCCTGGAAGCGCCGGTAATCAGCAGGGTTTTTCCGGCCAGACTTGTTCCCATTTCACACCTCACAACGGATCAATACCGTATTATAACGGCCAGTCGGTTAAAAGAGCCGAATCTGTCGCGCAAGAAGAGGAAAATCTGCTTGGATACAGGCTGGACACAGGAATTACTGAATTGGCTGAACGCTCATCCCGGATGGGGCGTAAGCATTGTATTCCTGGTGTCGTTCCTGGAGTCCCTGGTCCTGGTCGGGATACTGCTGCCCGGTATCGTGATTCTGTTCGGTGTGGGCGCATTGATCGGCCTCGGATTGCTGGAGATGGTCCCCGTCTGGGTTGCCGCCAGCACAGGCGCTTTTCTGGGCGACGTCCTGAGTTTTTACGTTGGCCGCCGTTTTCGCGCGCACTTGCTGGATATCTGGCCATTTTCCCGCTACCCGGCATTGATGGAACGCGGCACCCGCTTCTTTCACGCCCACGGAGCAAAAAGCGTCGTTGCCGGCCGTTTCATCGGGCCGCTTCGTCCCGTTATTCCTTCGGTTGCCGGCATGATGGGCATGAAGCCACCCCGATTTCTGGCCGTCGACATTCCCACCTGCCTGGTCTGGGCCCCTTCTTTCCTGTTGCCCGGCATGCTGTTCGGCGCCTCTCTGGAAGTGGCTTCTGAATACACCGCAAGACTGGCGGCCATGCTGGTCATCGTACTCGCGATTCTCTGGATGACCTGGTGGTTGATACGATTCCTCTATGGACCATTGGCCACCCGGTCGGCACGCTGGATGCGGCACGGAATACGCTGGAGTCGCCGCCATCCCCTGCTCGGCCGCCTGGTCGGACCGGTGCTTGATCCTTCACGAGGAGAAGTGCTTTCTGTCTCGATGATGGGCATCCTTCTGGTGATCATTCTCTGGGGCCTGGTCATGTTGTTGTTCCTGTCACCGTTTGCGGATCAGCCCAAGGCGGTAGACCAGGCGGTTCAGGAAATGGCGCTCGCCCTGCGCAACCACCTCACCGATCCCCTGATGGTCGGTATATCGCAACTTTCCCGCTGGCCGGTTTCGATTTTCTCCGCTTTTGCGCTTTTTCTGTGGCTATTGGGTGCAGGGAGGCAAAGTGCGGCCGTGCACTGGCTTATCGCGATTGGCGGCGGCGGCCTCCTGCATGTCCTGCTGTCCTGGAGCCTGAGAAACACGCCGCAGGTTTTCGAGATGGCTGGATACACGCTTCAAAGCCCCAGTGCCGCAATGAGCCTGCCGACGGTTGCATTAACTTTTTTTGCCGTGATGGAAGCCGGTGAGCTGGCCCGGAAACATCGGCATTGGCCATACCTGGTTTCGGCCCTGATCCTCATTCTGCTTGGGCTTTCGCGACTGTACCTGGGCCTGGAATGGTTGAGCGGCGCCCTGATGGGCCTGGTGGCCGGGCTGGCCTGGACGGCAATCGTTGGCATAGCTTACCGCCAGAGGGCCGTCCGGCGGTTTTCAGGTGCGGCGGCAAGCCTGATATTTTACGGCTCTTTCCTGGCGCTGTTTTCCTGGCAGGTGAGCGAACACGTGAACAAAGATCTCAGCGCGCTGACCGCCCCGGCGGTAGCGGTGCGGATCAGCGAAAGTGAATGGTGGGCATACGGGTGGAAAGATCTGCCGAAGGAGCGCACCCAGCTATCTTCTGTTGCCTCCCGAAGTTTCAATGCACAGATTGCCGTTGATCCGGAACGGGTGTCGAAATTACTGGAAAGCAACGGTTGGAAGAAAGCACCCGAGGCGGATTGGCGCTGGATCATCCAGGCGCTCAATCCCGAGCCTGACCAGGCAAGCCTGCCCCTGCTGGGCCGTGCCTTCCAGGGACGCTCCGAAAAGCTGTTGCTGAGCAGGGACCTGGAGCCAGAGGGGCGGCTGTTGACCATCAGGCTGTGGGACTCAGGCGTCCGCCTGGAGCCTGGCGGTCAGATTCTCTACCTCGCACAATTATCGGAAGAAGTCCTCGTGCAGCGTCTGGGCCTGTTCAGCTACTGGCGGTCGACATCGGTCGACAAGAGCCATTTCGGCCCGCTACTGAGCCCTTTTGGCGCTCTGGAAAAGAAAAGGGTGGATGAAGACCTGCTGCTGATTCGTGAGATTCCTCATTCCGACTGAAATCGCGGCATGATGTCGATCAGTCCCTGCAGGCGGTCAAAAGGGTCTGCAAGCTCGAGTAAATGCTGTTTTTCAATTCCGCTGAGTGGCAAGAGTTCTGACAGGCGGTAGCCTACCCACACGGCGTCCTGTAGATGGTCTGGCGTGTACTCAGGGTACTGGTGATCCAGTTTTTCCATGAAGCGGCCTAGCACGTCACTCAGGATCGAGAATGCTTCAGGGACCGGGCACTTCGGCGGTTCCGGCAGAACCCGGACCTCGGCACGGAAAAGGCCGTCGTCCCCCTGCCAGGTATTTTCAGTCATGAAACGAACGGTACCCGCGGCAGACACGCCCAGCAAGCCGTCTTCCAGCGTATACCAATCGATGATCTGTGCGTAGGTGCCTACAGCGGTCGTTTTTACCGGTGATACGGCCTCCTCGCCCTCACGGATCAAGCAAACGCCAAACCCGGTATCGTTGCGGGCGCAATCCCGCACCATCGTCAGATAGCGCTGCTCGAAAATCCGCAAGGGAAGATAACCGCCGGGAAAAAGTACCGTCCGCAACGGAAAAATGGGTATTTCAAACAAGCTCATTTTGTTTCAGTGACTGGCAAAACCGGGTGGGAGCGGAATCGAATCCGCCGTTACTCATGAAAATTATGTGATCGCCCGATTGCGCTGTATCCAGCATCTGCGCCAGCATGTCCTCGGTGCGCGTCACCACCCGGCCTCGCCCCTCGAGCGGCGCCAGGGTTTCCTGCGGATCCCAGTCGATGCCCTCTCCCGCCATCAGCCAGACCCGGTCGGCAGGCATCAGTGCGGGTCCCAATTCGCCGATGTGAACACCGGCCCGCATGGTGTTGCTGCGAGGCTCAAGGGCCACCAGGACCCGGGCATTGCCGACACTTCGCCGCAGGCCTTCGAGGGTCAGCCGTATGGCGGTGGGGTGGTGTGCAAAATCATCGTAGACTCGGATATTGCCGGTGTCGGCTATCAGCTCCATTCGTCTCTTGACACCCTTGAAGGACGCCAGGGCTTCTACCGCATGCCGCGGTGATACTCCGGCTGCAACGCCCGCGGCTATGGCGGCGCAGGCATTCATTGCATTGTGCCGGCCGCAATGTGACCAGGAAAGCTGCCCGATAGAAGCTCCATCCAGGTAAAATTCCAGGGCGCTGCCATCCGGCTTCAACAGTTCAACCTGCCAGTTCAGCCCTTCCTCCATGGAAAACCGTTGCAAATTGCTCCAGCACCCACGATCCAGTACTGATTCCAGTTTGCTGTCCTGTCCGTTACTGATGATCGTGCCATTTCCGGGAATGGTCCGGACAAGGTGATGAAACTGTGTCTGGATCGCCTTCAGATCTTCATAAATATCGGCGTGATCAAACTCCAGGTTATTGAGAATCGCAATGTCAGGGCGGTAATGAACGAACTTGGCGCGTTTGTCGAAAAAGGCCGTGTCATATTCATCCGCTTCAACGACAAAAAATCGTTCACCGTCACGTGCTGAAAACCCGAAATTCTCCGGGACACCGCCAATCAAGAATCCCGGTTTCTCACCTGCGGCCTCCAGAATCCAGCTCACCATGGCCGCGGTCGTGGTTTTGCCATGGGTGCCGGCGACCGCGATGACAGATTTGCCGCGAAGGTAGTTCTCACCCAGCCAGCGCGGCCCGGATGTATATTCGATACCGTTATTGAGAACGTATTCGACAGCCGGATTGCCCCGGCTCAAGGCATTTCCAACGATCACCAGGTCGGGTTCCGGCTCCAGCTGGTCCGGTGAGTAACCTTCGATCAGCTCTATCCCTTCAGCCTCAAGCTGAGTACTCATTGGAGGATAGGTGTGCTGATCGGAACCGGAAACCCGGTGACCGGCACGTTTGGCGAGTAGCGCAACACCGCCCATGAAGGTGCCGCAGGCGCCCAGAATATGAATATGCATGACGTTTCTACCCAAATACGGCGTTAAGAACCATAAAGTTGACTGCAAAAATCAACACGGCCAAGAGTACCCCAAGGTTCATCTTGATTGACAGTGCGTGCCGGTATATATGTGCATCGACCACCAGGCTCCATCCGAAAAGAATGAGATAAAACAGGGCAAGGTCGGGCTGCGGCTTTCCCGGGTCGACCCGGCTGAGGATCAGCAGCGAAAACAGCCCGAAAATGAAGCCAGTACCCGCCAATGCGGTCAGGGTTTGCGGCAGACGCGCCTCAAAATTCCGCACTCTCAACAGCAGGGCGATGGCTGCAAATTGAATGGCTATGGCCAACAGACTTCGTGGAGCACCGTCCGATTCCCCAAGAATCTGGTCAGCAACTAATCCCTGCGCGATGTAGGCAATGGTCAGGGTCCCGGCGAACAGCCAACCCGGCGGCACGTCCTGCGGAGCAGAACGCAAGCGAAGCATGTCAAGCAGGATAAGAACAAACCGCCCCATTAGCCCTTTCCCGCGTTTCCGGTTCCCGTTTTCAGGAGTCTGAGCGCACTTGCAGGACACCTTTGATGCGCTGGAATACTTCCTCGATCGTTCCTTCACCCAGGACCCGCGACAACAGCCCCTGTTGTGCATAGTAATCGATCACCGGGGCAGTCTGATCCGCGTAGATCTTCATCCGTTTCCGGACGACTTCCTCGGTATCGTCGCTGCGGTCTTCTTCAGCGGCGCGTTTGGCGATGCGTGCAATTACCATTTCGACGTCCACATCAATCTGCAGCGCCTCATCCACCGGTTGTTCAATCCGGGCGAGAAGTGTATCCAGGGCCCGGGCCTGAGCCAGGTTGCGCGGATAGCCGTCAAGGATGAATCCGGCTTTCGCGTCGGATTGCATCAATCTTTCTTCGATCAACTCCAGCATGATGTCATCGGAAACGAACTCTCCTCTGTCCATCACCACCTTGGCCTTCTTGCCCAGTTCTGTTCCGGCTTTGACTGCGGAACGTAATAGCTCGCCCGTTGAAATATGCGGCAGTTTCAGTTCATCCGCCAACAATGCGGCCTGCGTTCCCTTTCCGGAACCGGGCGCGCCCAGCAATACAATTCGCATAAAAGGCCATCCGTCTACTAGAATAAGAAGCAACGCTAACCGCTCATAAACCTCAAGTCAATGCGACAGGCATGGCATCAATGGGAGCCAATAATCGATGAAGAAGAATATCCTCTATGCACAGTCAGGCGGTGTGACGCCTGTGATCAATGCGACTGCCTGCGGTGTCATTGAAACCGCCCGCCAGAATAAGGAAAAAATCGGCAATGTATACGCCGGCAAAGACGGCATTATTGGTATTTTGCGCGAAGAACTGATCGACACGAGCCGGGAAAACAAGACGGCGATCGCCGGTTTGAAACACACACCGGGCGGAGCCTTCGGTTCCTGCCGGTACAAGCTGAAAGGTATCGAGGAAAACCGGCGTGAATACGAACGCCTGATCGAGGTTTTTCGTGCCCACGATATCGGCTATTTCCTGTACAACGGCGGCGGTGATTCCTCCGACACTGCGTACAAAGTTTCCCAAATCGGAAAAAAAATGGGATTCTCCGTGCAGTGCATCGGTGTGCCCAAAACCATTGACAACGACCTGCCGGTGACGGACAACTGCCCGGGCTTTGGCTCCGTGGCCAAGTACATAGCCGTTTCCATCCAGGAGGCGAGCCTTGACGTGGAATCCATGGCCTCGAGCTCCACCAAGGTGTTTGTCCTTGAAGTCATGGGACGCCATGCCGGGTGGATTGCCGCTGCGGCCGGACTGGCGGGCACCGAAGAGGGCGATCCGCCGCACATCATCCTGTTCCCCGAAGTGCCTTTCAAACAACGCGAGTTCCTGAAAAAAGTAAAGTACGCAGTGGAGAACTACGGCTACTGCACCATCGCGGTCTCGGAAGGCGTGCGCGATACAAAGGGTAAGTTCCTGGCGGATGCAGGCACCCGTGATGCCTTCGGACACGCACAGCTGGGCGGTGTTGCGCCGGTTGTTGCCAACCTGGTGCGTGAGAAGCTGGGCTACAAGTATCACTGGGCGGTATCGGATTATCTGCAGCGCTCAGCGCGCCATGTCGCATCCGGGACCGATGTGGAGCAGGCCTACGCGGTGGGCGAAGCAGCCGTCAATCTGGCTCTCGAAGGCAAGAGCGGCGTCATGCCCATCATCAGGCGGGTATCCAATAACCCCTACCGCTGGGAAATCGGCGAGACATCCCTGGCGCGCGTCGCCAATCGCGAGAAAATGCTGCCCAAGAGCTATATTTCTGCGGATGGTTTCGGCATAACTCCGGCTGCGCGCCGTTACCTGTCGCCCCTGATCCAGGGCGAGGACTACCCGCCCTATGGCCCGGATGGCCTGCCAAAGTACGTACGAATGAAGAAGATCCTGGCGAGCAAGAAGCTGCCGGCCTTTGAGGTCTGAAAATTGTGTCGATTGACCTTTGACCTGGAAGGTGATGTGACAAGGCATCAAAGCCAATGACTGCTGTGCGGCGGAGTCCGGAAGAATGACTTTCTTTGCTGAGCTCAAACGCCGAAACGTCTTCAAGGTCGCAGCCGCCTATATCATTGTCGGCTGGCTGATCATGCAGGCCGGCGAGGTCATGGGACCGGCATTGCACCTGCCGGGCTGGGTCAATTCCATGCTGGCATTTTTCCTGATCCTTGGGTTTCCCCTGGCATTGATATTTGCCTGGGCGTTCGAGATGACACCCGATGGACTCAAAAAGGAGAAGGATATTGACCGTAGTCAGTCCTTAGTTCGCGCTACGGGTAAAAAGCTGAATTACACGATCATCGCATTACTCGCCGTCGCGCTTGTGTATTTTGTTTGGGAGTC
>JAHEFT010000109.1 GCA_024640025.1 Chromatiales bacterium | reverse complement strand
GGGCACCTCAGGCGTTGACGTAATTCGCGCAGGACTCCGGGTTCCAGAAATTCCGGTGTGGCCCCAAGCACCAGCATCGAGGCTCCAAGCGACTGGGCCGTCTGGACCAGGGAGTCGACGCTGAACCGGGACATGGTCCGGACACTTCCCGGACGGCCCGATAGCACCGTCCTGCACGCTTGCTGCAGCGCCTCTTCATCACATGCGGCTGCCGGGGTGAGCAATATTGAGAGACGGTTCATGTCGCCGCCAGCCAGGTGTGAGGCTGCAATCAGCGCCCCCGGGCCGGACTCGAGGTCATTGATCGCAACCAGGATGCGGGGCGCCCGCTGCACCCTGTATGGCCGGGAAGACATCGCAGCCGCCATGGTCCGCAACGGCTCAAATACAGTGATATCAGATTGACTTGCAGTTTCCAGCAACAGGGTGACAGCCGATCCGCGCACATTGCGGAACGAATGAGCCACACCCGCCCGCTTGGCCAGGACCGAGAGCGCCCGTTGTGCGGTCCGCATGCGCAGGGCCAGGACCCGGTCAAACTGGTCACTGTCGAACTCCCGGACGCTGAAAGTCACCCGGCATAACTCTTTCACAAAAGGCAGTTCAGCCGCGTGTTTCAGTTCGGCTTCTTCAAGAAAAACGCCCTGCATTTCAATCGCCTTGTCCTTGCCCAGCAAGGGCAGGATCACATCGAGCAGGCTCCGGCTGGAGCCTCCGGGCCCCAGGATGACCGCGACGCGACGCGCGGATTTCTCAGGAGGATTTGCCTTCATCGGCTTTGTCGTCCTCCTTTGATTCAGATTTACCAAACGCGCGTCTTTTTTCCGCCAGGTCGAGCAGGCGGTCGTGAACTTTTCGGTTGGTGCTGCCCTTCGGAAATTCGCCCTTGCGGTTCTTCTGTCCCGTCGGCTCGCCGGTGAGCAGTGACAGCGCTTCGTCGACGTGCGCTACGGGGTAAACCTGGAACTGCTTCGCCTTGACCGCATCCACCACATCCTTCCTGAGCATCAGGTGTTTCACGTTGGCCTCGGGAATCAGCACGCCCTGCTCTCCGGTCAGGCCCCGTTTGCTGCAAATATCGAAGAATCCCTCGATTTTTTCATTCACCCCGCCAATCGCCTGGATCCTGCCATGCTGATCGATCGATCCCGTGATCGCCAGCGATTGCCTGATGGGTGTTTCAGCCAATGCCGAGACCAGGACACAAAGCTCAGCGGCGGAGGCGCTGTCACCGTCAACGCCGCCATAGGATTGCTCAAATACCAGGCTCGCGGATAAGGATAGCGGCACATCCGACAGGTAGTGTGAACCCAGGAAGCCGGACAGGATAAGCACCCCCTTGGAGTGCAGAGGTCCGCCGAGCTTAACCTCGCGTTCAATGTCGATCACCTCCCCGGAACCCAGTTTGACCGAAGCGGTGATTCTCTGGGGCCGGCCGAAAGCCAGTTCACCTACCTGCAGCACCGCCAGGCCGTTGACCTGACCAATCCGTGCGCCGGAAGTCTCGATCAGGAAGGTCTCGCGCAGCAGTTCTTCCTGAATCCGGTCACGAACCCGGCTGCCGCGGTTGATTCGTCCGTCGATCGCTTTCTGGATATCATCAGCCTCGATCAGGGCTTTCCCCCCAAGACCCGCCCAGTAGTCAGCCTCCCTCACCAGATCGGTGAAGTGTTCAATGTCTGTTGACATCCGCTCGCTGTCACCAAGTCGACGTGAACTTTCCTCGATCAGGCGGGCTACGCCTCCGCGCGTCAGGTGCCTGAGCTTGTCATTGCGGATAGTCGCGGCCAGCCAGCGCGACAGGTTTTCAATATTTTCCCCGGTCGGCTTCATCTGGTCTTCAAAATCTGCCGGAACCTTGAAAAGCTCAGAAAATTCAGGGTCATAACGTTCCAGCAGGTAGTAGTAAATCCGCTCGCCGATGAGGATGACTTTCAGGTCCAGTGGAATCGGCTCGGGTTCCAGCGTGACTGTGCTGACCAGGCCAATATCATCAGCCAGTGAACGAATTCTGATTTCCCTGGATTTGAGGGCCCGCTTGAGACCGTCCCAGGCCAGCGGGTATGTGAGCAGCTTGGCAGCGTCGATTACCAGGTAGCCGCCATTGGCGCGGTGCAGCGCACCGGGGCGGATCAGGCTGAAATTCGTTACCAGGGATCCAAACTCGGACTCATGCTCAATCCGGCCGATCAGTTCAACAAAACCCGGCTTGTCTTCAAACACGACCGGCGCGCCGGTCAGATCACTGCGATCGACCAGTACGTTGATCGCATATTTTCGCATGGCGTCGGACTCTTTGGACTCCATCACCTGCTGCAGCTGAGCCGGCATTCCCTGGCCGTCCGGCGGATGCAGGAACAGCCCGACATTGTCGATAATATCGCTTTGCATCTTTTCCAGGTGCTCAACCACCACCGGAATATCACTGTATTTCTGGACCAGCTCATCCACCAGGCCGGTCACAGCCAGGCTCGCGACATCCCGCTCCAGTTGGCGGATTTTCTGCCTCATTTCGCGGGCCCGCTTGGGCATCGACCGCATCACTTGCTGCAGGCGCAGGGTCAGTTTCTCGATCTGGTCATGAAACTGCTTCTGCTCCTCTTCCGGCAGCTTTTTGAAGTCCTCGTTGCTGAGCGCCTCTTCTTTCCTGATGGGGATAAAGGCAATGCCGGTCGGGGTTTGTATCACGCCAATTTCGTGCTCTTTCGCCTCCTGTTCAATTTGCTTGAAGGCTTCCTCCTGGACCTCCTTGAATTCTTCTGCGATGGCCTCGCGCTGGGCCTGGAAATCTTCGCTTTCGAAGGCGGCTGGAATCGCCGTCTGGGCATCCTGGATCACGTGTTCCACGCCTACTTTCAATTCCCTGCTGCGGCCGGGCGGCAGTGCAATCGCCTTCGGCTGGCGCGGGTCGTCAAAACTGGAGACATAGCACCAGTCTTGCGGGACCTCCCGGGCTGCGGCCTTGTTTTTCAGAAACTGCCGAACGAAGGCATGGCGGCCGGACCCCGGCGGACCAAGCACGAACACGTTGTGCCCGTCGATACCGATCCCGGTGGCGAAGTGAATGGCTTCAGCCGCGCGGTCCTGGCCGGGTATCTCCCTGGATTCCTCCAGGTCTGCCGTGGTTTTAAAGTTGAGGTCTGCGGGGTCGCAATGCCGGTACAGCAGTTGCGGCGATAGAGGCTTGCCGGGCTTCACTTTCATAACGGTCAACTTTTGGTCTAGGCAATGTCTGTGAGAGGTTTATCGTGACATGGGTCGAGCCGGCCATAAATCACAAATTGCTGTTCGCACGACCCAAATCAGGAAGGATCAGCTAGAATAGAGTGATCAATCGTCCGGGAAATGATCATGAACCAAGCAGCTGAAACCCTGAGCCCATCCGTCGCTCCAGAGGAAAACGCGTCCCAACAGATCGCCTCCATGCTGGCCGCCGCTTTCCAGAAACAGCGGCAGGCTTACCTGGCGGACTCCGTGCCTGGCCTCGAGCAACGCAAGGAAGACCTGAAAACACTGAAGCGCATGCTCACTGAAAACCTCGATGACATCGTCAACGCCATCAGTGAGGATTACGGCAACCGCTCGCGGCACGAGAGCCTGTTCGCCGAGGTGATAGCGGTGACGGATGGCATCAACGATACGATCAAGCAGCTCAAAAAATGGATGAAGCCGCAAAAACGCCACGTGGATATGACCTTGTACCCGGGTGCAAAAAACCGCGTTATCCCCCAACCCCTGGGTGTCGTGGGCCTTATCGTTCCATGGAATTTTCCAATCAACCTGTCCTTTTCACAATTGACCGGGGCTTTCGCCGCGGGCAACCGCGCCATGGTGAAAATGTCGGAGAATTCGATTGCCCTGTCGCGTCTCCTGATCAAGATATCTCCCCGCTATTTTCCTGAAGAAAAACTGATGTGGTTCGAGGAAACCGGCGGCGTCGGCATTGAATTTTCCCAGGTGCCTTTCGACCTGATCGTGTTCACGGGATCCGGGCAAACCGGACGCGCAGTGATGGCGTCGGCCGCAAAAAACCTGACGCCGGTGGTACTGGAACTGGGCGGCAAGTCACCCGCCATCATCGACCCTGAATTCCCGCTGGAAAAGGCGATCGAAAGGATTCTGTTCGTCAAGCAGTTCAACGCGGGCCAGATCTGCACCAATGTCGATTACCTGTTCGTCCATGAAAGCCAGCGCGAGGCCTTTATCGAAAAGTCCCGGGAATGGGTGAAAAAACACATTCCGGATATCAACAGCAAGGACTATACCTCGATCATTGACGACCGTTCGTTCCAGCGGTTGGAAGAAACCCTGGAGGACGCCCGCGAGAAAGGCGCGACCATCATTAACCTGTCAGGAGACCAGCCCGCCAACCGTGAAACGCGCAAGATGCCGTTGCACCTGGTGCTGGACACGACCGGTAACATGACCGTTCGGAACCGCGAAACCTTCGGCCCGATCCTGATGGTCCTCACCTACAAACTCCCGGAAGAAGTCATCAAGTACATCAACGGGCAGGACCGCCCCCTTGCGCTGTACCCGTTCACCAACAACAAGGAACTGTGCCAACTGTACATCGACCGGATCATGTCCGGCGGCGTGACCGTGAATGACGCTCTTTTCCACGTGGCGCAGCACGACATGCCGTTCGGCGGGGTCGGGCCCAGCGGCATGGGGCATTACCATGGACATGAAGGGTTCACCACTTTTTCCAAGCTGAGGCCGGTGTTTTACCAGGCCGGTTTCACATCGATGAAATTCCTGGCGCCGCCCTATGGAAAATTCGCGACCAAGGTGTATGACTTCCTGGTGAAATTCAAGAGCTGAGAAAGGCTCCGGACCAGGTCGAAACACCCCGGTCAGGCCGGAGCGTCAATTGTTGTTATCGCTGCCGGAACTGACCCGCCGGTGAGCGGTTTCCATCGCCCGGGTCCAGCTGTCCTCGTCCTGCTCCCGGACCGAACGGGCCAGGTCATCGAACACGCGCCGGAATTGCCCGGTCACCTCGCCCGTCATCCGGTTGCCCTGCTGAATCTCGTAGTAGAGGTGCGGATTTTCCGACACGACCTGCGAGGCTACTTTCAGCTGGGCGTTGAACGTGCTGCTGGAAATCTGACGCAGCAGGGGCACAGCCTCCCCGCTTCCGGCTAACGCGCTGGCAAAGGCTATATTGACCAGGTGGGACAGCCCCAAAACCCAGGCCATCACCTCGTCGTGCTCATCCAGGCTCAGGTCAACGCATTCCGCCGCGGTGTGGGCAAACAAGGCCCGGGCCTCGGACAATGCCTCGGCGTTACCGGTATCCACGAACAATATGTGCCGGCCGGACAGGCCGATCTCGTTCGGACCAAACATCGGGTGAACCGAGCAAACCTTGCAACCCGCGCGGGTGAGTTCGTCAAGCCCGCTGCGCATCGGGCTTTTGAGTGAACCGATATCGAAGATCAGCCCGCGCGGTTTCAATTCCGCCAGGCGGAGCAGGATGTCGTTTGAAGGCCGCAGCGGCACTGCGACTACGACCAGGTCATATTCACCGACCCGGTTCTCCCACTCATCCGCCCGCTCGAATGGCGTTTCCTTTTCGACCGGGTCGGCCACTGCGACGTGGTAGCCGACCATGTCGAGATATCGACACATCCACTCACCCATCCGGCCCAGGCCGCCGATCACCAGGGCGCGTTTACCAGCGCCGTGATCGGACTGAACCAACTTATAGGTCTCCTGGTTACCCAGGGAGTGATGAATGAGGGTTTCCAGCACGTCCCGGGCTACCGCGCCGGGCAGACCGAGGGATTCTGCCCGGGCCATGCCCCGCTCTATTACTTCGCGCTCACGCGCATAGTGCCGCAACGGCGCGCCGGTTCTCAATTTATGGTCACCGATTGCGGTGACGACCGCCTGCCGTTCTGCTATCAGGTCGACGATTCCATTGTCGATCTCATCCAGCCGGTTTCTGAGATCCAGCAGTTCGTCAGCAGTCAATGGCGTTTTGCCGGGCATAAATCTTACCTTCCCCAATTGATTGACCAGGCGGCCAGCAGCGCATTGGAGTGGGACCCGACAGAAATATTCGTGTCACTGGTCAAGTAGGTGAATTTCAGACCCTGTCGCGCATTAATCGGGACGCCAAGGCTAACAGCGAAGTAGTTGGTCCGCCTGTCGTCTTCTTTAGGCACATCGTTGATGTGCGAACGCCCGTCATAGGCGTAACCACCGCTTAGGCTGGCCCACCAACCGGGTTTGAACGTGTAAATGACGTGACCTTGCACAAACCAAAGGGGGTCCTGCTTGAGTTCATTGCCTTTCCAGAATTCGTCGTTTTTCTGGTACAGGAACACCGACCCGGTCAGCTCGAACTGCCACTGGTAATGCTGGTGAAGCACACCAAGCTGGGGACGGATGACGAACCGGTTATTGCCCAGATTGATCAGTTTCTGGTCGTTGTAATCTCCCAGGGGCAAGGTAACGGCCAGGGCAGCACCAACCGTAGTCATAACCGGGTTTTCGCGTTTGTATTGCATGTAAGCCTGGCCGCTCAGGGGCGGGGCTCCGTAAAGGTTAATGGAAAACCGAATGCGCGGATCCATGAACCCCCGGCGGCGCACCACCGTATCGACGCCGTCCACCAGGCCTTCCCAGCGTCCGGCGGCGTACGGAACATTCAGATCGACGCGCCCGGACTTGCCCAGGAAGGCAAATGTTCGAACGTAGGAAGCGGCTCCGATGTAGACATCGGAATTCGCATCACTGATGCGTAACACCGGATCAAACAAAATATCACTATCCGACCAGCCCGCCCCGATACCGAGCACATTGAGCCCCATCGGCAAGTGCGACCAACGGCGGGGCTCGAGATCCTGCGCTTGCGCCGTTCCGGGCTTGAAGAACTGTACAAGAACGAGCACAAGGGTTGCGCAGAGTAATTTCATGGTCCTATTCGGCATGGCGAAAGTTTTCCAGGTAAAGATCCAGCACGTGGCCACTGACTGCCGGTCTGAGATAGCAATTCTATTCTTTTCTGGACTGGAATTCAGGTCATTTGAAAGGCGATTCATCCATTTCAGAGGAAGAGGTTCCTGCTACCATTTTCGTTAGCCGTGGTTATCCTCGGAGCAACTTGATGTCATACAACCTGAAAAACCGCAGTTTTCTTACCTTGCTCGATTTTTCCAAGCGTGATCTGGCCCACTTGCTGAACCTGGCCCGCGACCTGAAGCGGGCCAAGTATGCCGGCTACGAAGTTCAGCGTTTAAAGGGCAAAAATATCGCGCTGATCTTTGAAAAGGC